>JBFYPO010000022.1:0-4940 GCA_041303215.1 Asinibacterium sp.
AATAGTGGTGCAGAAGCTACAGAGGGTGCTATGAAATTAGCCAAGCGTGTGACCAAACGCAGTAGAATCATTGCATTCGAAGGAGCGTATCATGGTAGTACGCAGGGGGCATTGAGTGTAATGGGGGATGAATATTTTAGAAATGCCTACCGTCCTTTATTGCCAGATGTGTTTCACTTGCGTTATAATAACATGGAGGATATTGAATTGATAGACCACCATGTGGCATGTGTTATTGTAGAGCCTGTGCAAGCAGAGAGCGGTGTGACTGCAGCGAACATTGAATGGTTAAAAGCATTAAGGGCTAAGTGTGATCAACTTTGTGCTTTATTAATATTTGACGAAATACAATCTGGTTTTGGAAGGACAGGTACTTTATTTGCTTTTGAACAATATGGGGTCGTGCCAGATATTTTATTAATAGGGAAAGCATTGGGCGCGGGTCTGCCTTTGGGTGCATTTATTAGTTCACCAGCCATGATGGGTACTTTGACTTATGATCCTGTATTAGGCCATATCACTACATTTGGGGGCAATCCGGTGGCATGTGCTGCAGGTAAAGCTGGATTAGAAGTATTGATTGAATCCGGTTGGATGCATGAAGTAAAAGAAAAAGAAGCTTATTTAGTACAAGCTTTACATCATCCTGCAATTTTAAATAAACAACATAAAGGGCTTTGGATATCCTTGCAATTTTCGACACCTGAGTTGACTAAAAAAATTGCTGCGCATTGCGTTGCTAATGGTGTGATCACAGACTGGTTCTTATTTGCAGAAGATCGTATACGTATTGCACCACCCTTAAATATTACGTTGGAGGAATTAACCATCGCAGTGCAAAAAATAAACGAGAGTATCGATCAATCTTTGTAGGATAAAGTTGGCTAATCACTTTACCTGAATGGTCCATGCGTTTTATTAGCAATCGCCTGTTCTACAAAAACGACGATAGAGTTGTTCGTAAATTGGAATGATATGGTGGATATCAAATAGCTTAGCTTGCTCTAATGCGTTGTGCTTAAATGTTTTCAGTTTAGCATCGTCTGTTAATAATTCAATGGCCCTTGCACTCATCGTAGCTACATCGCCTACATTGGCCGTATAGCCTGTTTTTCCCTCTATATTAATTTCGCCTAATCCGCCTGCATTGGAACTCACAACCACAACACTTGATGCCATCGCTTCTAATGCAGCCAATCCAAAACTTTCATATTCAGAAGGAAGTAAGAATAGGTCGCTCACTGCTAATATATCTTCCATCTGTTCTTGCTTACCTAAAAAGCGCACATCCTGTTCTATGCCGTATTGTCTCGCCATGTCTTCTGCTACAGGTCTTTCAGGACCATCTCCTACCATCAATAATTTTGAAGGGGTGGCTGCGTGGATGTTTTTAAAGATCTCCATAACATTGTCAATTCTTTTTACTTTTCTAAAGTTAGACGCATGTACCACGATTTTTTCTTCATGTGCAGAGATGACTTTCTTAAAAGCAGCTAATGGTTTTTTATTGAATCTTTTTAGATCTACGAAATTATGAATCACTTCGATTTCTTTACGGATATCAAAATGCTTTAAGGTTTCTTGTTTTAAATTTTCGGATACCGCAGTAATGGCGTCACTTTCGTTGATAGAAAAAGTAACCACTGGTTCGTAGGTTTTGTCACGTCCTACCAAAGTGATATCTGTTCCGTGTAAAGTGGTAATTACCGGTACTGACCTGCCAATCTTTTGTTTTACAATCTGTTTAGCGGTGTATGCAGCAGAAGCATGCGGTATGGCATAATGTGCATGTATTAAATCGAGGTCATGGTTTAAAATCACATCCACCATAGTACTAGCCAAGGCTAATTCATAAGGAGGATAGTCAAACAAAGGATAAGTAGGTACCCTTACTTCGTGGTAAAAGATGTTTTCGTGAAAACTATTTAAACGGACAGGTTGTTGGTAAGTGATAAAGTGAATTTCATGTCCTTTTTCTGCCAAGGCCTTTCCTAATTCTGTAGCTAAGACGCCACTTCCACCAAAGGTGGGATAACAAACAATTCCAATCTTCATTTTGTACTATTGTAACTACAAAGAACAACTAAATAATCGATAAAGTTTAGTTATATTTAATAAATTATTTGAACGTTAAAACAATTGCACTATGCGTAAATTTTTCCTATTCCTTTTTGCCCTTCCAATGATGGTACAGGCGCAATCTAAAGCAGACAGTACGACCATTAAAATGATGTCCGACGAGATCATGCGTAATGGCAAGGCTTATGATTTACTAAGAGAATTAACCAAGAAGATTGGGGGGCGTTTAGCCGGATCTCCACAACAACAAAATGCCGCTATTTGGGGCAAGCGAAATATGGAAGCATTTAAGCCAGACCAGGTGTTTATGCAACCTTGTAAGACACCCAACTGGCAACGTGGTGGAAAAGATTTTAGTGCGGTAGTAGCTGCAGACGGAAAAGCAATGATCGATAAATTAGAAGTACTTGCATTGGGCAATTCTTTATCAAGCAATGGGTTAATTGAAGCAGAATTATTGGCAGTGGCAAATTTTGATGAATTAGAGAAAAGAAAAGAGGAAGTAAAAGGCAAGATCGTTTATTTCCATAGTCAATTTGATCCAACGACGATTCAAACTTTTAAAGCGTATGGCGAATCTGGTGTGTACCGCAGATCGGGTGCTAGCAGAGCTGCAAAATATGGCGCAGTGGGTGTGATGATTCATTCTTTAAGCACTGCTCCTGACAATGCACCACACACAGGTACAATGGTGTATGATGAAGCCTATCCTAAAATTCCAGCGGTAGCAGTGGGTCCTAACGATGCAAAGAAATTGTGGGCGCAGTCTAGAAATAAGCAATTAAGAGTTCAAATGCAGACTTATGGATTCTTTTTACCAGACGCAGATGAAAATAATGTAGTAGCAGAAATCAAAGGAACTGAATTTCCAAATGAAATCATCACCATTGGTGGACACTTAGATAGTTGGGATGTGAACGAAGGGGCACATGATGATGGTGCGGGTATTGTTCAAACGATGGAAATTTTACGCACAATGAAAGCCTTGAACTACAAACCAAAAAGAACCATTCGTTTTGTTTTATTTGCCAACGAAGAAAATGGCATGCGTGGTGGTAATAAATATGCAGAGTTAGCAAAACAAAATAATGAAAAACATGTTTTTGCATTAGAGAGTGATGCAGGTGGATTTACGCCTAGAGCGATTGGTATTAGTGCAACGTCACCAGCGCAGTTTGCTAAGTTTCAACAATGGGCAAGTTTATTAAAGCCTTATGGAACTGAGATTACTGCTGGCGGTGGTGGGGCTGATATTGGTCCTTTAAAGAATGCAAATCCTTCTATTGTACTTGCTGGTTTAGTGCCAGACAGTCAACGTTATTTTGATTTACACCATGCTAAAACAGATGTATTTGAAAATGTAAATAAACGTGAATTGTTATTAGGTGCAGTGAATATGGCTGCGATCGTTTACTTAATGGATCAGTACGGAACGAATTAAATTTCTATTTGATTGTAAAAAAACAATTGCAACTGATAAAATAAGATAGAAAAAATACTTAACCATTGTCTCTCAGCTCGTAAGCTCGAATGTTCATCAATAGTTAGTATAATTTTCTATCAATCCTTTTTCTTTTAAATACAAGAAACAAAAGAGCCCTTAAATTATTAAGGGCTCTTTTGTTGGACCAATCTTGTTCGTTATCTAGATAAATTCATTGAACGCTCTTTGTAGAGGGTTCTGAAATATGGATCGCGTAAGTCTTTGATAAAACGGATGGCTTCTCCCGTACTCTTCATTTCTGGACCTAATTCTTTGTTCACACCCGGGAATTTTTCAAAACTAAATACAGGCTCTTTAATGGCGTAGCCGTCTAGTTTTTTCTCCATCGTAAAGTCGGTTAATTTAGCCGCGCCTAACATCACTTTAGTCGCGATATTTAAATAAGGTATTTGATAGGCTTTAGCAATAAATGGTGTAGTTCTAGAAGCTCTTGGATTGGCTTCAATGACAAATACTTTACCATCTTTAATGGCGAATTGAATATTGATCAAGCCTCTAATGTTCAATGCTCTTGCAATTTTTTCGCTATAGAATTCCATTGTTTCTACAATCAATGGGGTCAGGTTAAATGCAGGTAATACTGCATTGCTATCTCCACTATGGATACCCGCTGGTTCAATGTGTTCCATCACGCCCATGATATGAAAAGTCTCTCCATCAAAGATAGCATCTACTTCTGCTTCTTGACAACGATCCAAGAAATGGTCGATCAAGATTTTATTATCAGGGATATGCTTTAAAATACCTACAACCGCAGTTTCTACCTCTGCGTCGTTGATCACGATACGCATTCTTTGTCCACCAATTACATAACTTGGTCTTACTAAAACTGGGTAACCTACTTGGTTGGCCACTTCAATGGCTTCGTCAGCAGTGTAAGCAGTTCCGTATTGCGGGTAAGGGATATTTAATTCTTTCAATAAGTCACTAAAACGACCTCTATCTTCTGCGATATCTAAACTATCAAATGAAGTACCAATGATTTTAATACCACGCTCTGTTAAACGCTTCGCTAATTTTAATGCAGTCTGTCCACCTAATTGTACAATCACACCTTCGGGTTGTTCTAATTCAATGATCTCCCAAATATGTTCCCAATACACTGGTTCAAAATATAATTTATCGGCCATGTCAAAATCCGTAGATACCGTTTCGGGATTACAGTTGACCATGATGGCTTCGTATCCTGCTTC
This sequence comes from Asinibacterium sp., assembly GCA_041303215.1. Taxonomy (GTDB): domain Bacteria; phylum Bacteroidota; class Bacteroidia; order Chitinophagales; family Chitinophagaceae; genus Sediminibacterium. The sequence goes on from JBFYPO010000022.1 coordinate 4,777, forward strand.
TTTCACTGCTAATAATCCATGTACACAACAGTAGTCAAATTCAATTCCTTGTCCAATACGGTTTGGGCCACTTCCTAATACAATAATTTTTTTCTTTTTTGATTGGATGGATTCGTTAGAATGCAAATTGTTGCTCATAGGTATAAAATTGGGTAAAAATACGA
>JBFYPO010000023.1:0-13923 GCA_041303215.1 Asinibacterium sp.
TTTGAAAAGTGGGACTTATCCTGCTCAAATATTGGAGAAGTTACAGACGATGGCATACTTAATTTTTATATGCACGGTGAACTAGAAGCCTCTTTACCAGCGTATGAATTAGTATTAGGAGGAGGTGCGCCACAATATACGCGTGAGTATAAAGCGCCAGCTTATTTAGATAAAGTAAATGCATTTGATATGAATGCAATTGCGGATGTGACGGATTTAAAAGCTACAGTTGATACACTGGTGCAAATTCCAAATATTGCTTCCAAGCGTTGGGTATACACGCAATACGATAGCATGGTGGGCGCTGCAAATACCACTACGAATGCACCAAGTGATGCAGCAGTTGTTTTGGCAAAAGGAACTGGAAAAGCATTGGCTATGACAGTGGACTGTAACAGTAAATATGTGTATGCCAATCCAGAAGTAGGGGCAATGATTGCTGTCTCTGAAGCAGCTAGAAATATTGTTTGTAGTGGTGGAGAGCCAATTGGTGTAACCAACTGTTTGAACTTTGGTAATCCTTACGATCCGGAAGTGTATTATCAGTTTGTGAAATCAGTAGAAGGGATGGGCGCTGCTTGTCGTAAATTCAATACACCTGTAACAGGAGGTAATGTTAGTTTCTATAATCAAAATCCTGACGGTCCAGTTTATCCAACACCAACTATTGGTATGGTGGGTATTGTAGAGGATATGAAAAATAGAATGACTTTGAATTTTAAAAACGAAGGAGATACGATTGTGTTATTAGGAACACAAAGAAACGATATTGGGTCTTCTGAGTATTTGAGTAAATTAAAAGGAGTTGCTTTTTCTCCTGCACCTTATTTTGATTTAAATGAGGAATTTAATCTTCAACAATTGGTTGCTGGATTAATTAAAGAAGCCAAAGTTAAAAGTGTACATGATATTAGCGAGGGCGGATTAATGATTACTTTACTAGAATCTGCATTCACGTCCAATAAAGGTTTTGATGTTTTAGCGCAGGATACTAGTTTACGTAAAGATGCCTACTGGTTAGGAGAAGCTCAAAGTAGAGTAGTGGTTTCTTGTACTGCGGATCAATTGGATGCCATCCAAAAGGCTTCTAATACTGCAGGTATTGGATTTTCTGTGCTTGGTAAAGTAACCAATGGGGATGTAAAAGTGGAAGGTGAAAATTGGGGTAACATTGGCGACTGGAAAAATAAATATGATACAGCTATAGAAAAACAATTAGCAAAATAATAAATCATCCCTATGTCAAAACAGCCAACAATCGTTGTTACAGGAGCTGCTGGCTTTATTGGTTCAGTTTTTGTTCAATATTTAAATGAGCAAGGACTTGATCAAATTTTATTAGTGGATGATTTTGGAGTAGAGTCAAAACGAAAAAATTGGGAGTCAAAAAAGTGTATTAAAATAATTGAACGTCAAGCTTTTTTAGCACAATTAGATGCGGATGAACATGCCATTGATTTGATGGTGCATTTAGGTGCAAGAACAGATACGACAGAATTTAATTACGCGATACACGAAGCATTGAATGTCGAATATTCAAAAGCAATTTGGCAGTATGCCACCAAAAAAAATATTCCATTGATTTATGCATCCTCGGCAGCGACCTATGGTGCAGGTGAGCATGGGTACGAGGACAGTCATGCTATCTTAGATCAGTTAACGCCATTGAATCCTTATGGGGTAAGTAAAAATGAATTTGATAAATGGGCCATTGCGCAAACCAGCACGCCACCATCTTGGACGGGTTTGAAATTTTTTAATGTATACGGTCCGAATGAGGGACATAAAGGACGAATGGCCAGTGTCATTTTTCATGCATTCAATCAAATTAAAGAAACAGGACTAGTTAAATTATTTAGAAGCCATCGACCAGATTATAAGGACGGACAACAATTACGTGATTTTATTTATGTAAAAGATGTAGTGTCTGTGATTGGATGGATGTTGCATCAAATGCATGCACATCAGTGGGATGTATCCAAGAATGGATTATACAATTTAGGTACAGGCCAAGCTAGGTCTTTCTATGATTTAGCTGCCAATACATTTATGGCACAAGGACTTGAGCCTACTATTGAATTTATTGATATGCCCGAGGATATCCGAGATAAGTATCAATACTTTACAGAAGCCAATATGTCGAAACTGCGTGCCGCAGGATACGACAAGCCATTTTCAAGTTTAGAGGAAGGGGTTAAAGACTATGTAGCAAATTACTTAATGTCTGGTAAACAGTATTAATCTTACTTTAAAGTTAAAGAGAAAATATACTATTCCGTAGCGAACGTTTTACCGAGCGCCTAGGGATAGGTATATTTTCTCTTTATTAAGTTGAAAGAACTAGTGTGATTTCAAGAAAGCTATTGCTTTAGCATAAGAGTCTGCTTTAGCAGCAGCATTGAAACTAGGATTGCTAGGATTCGCAAATCCATGACCTGCTTCGTATTTGTATGCTGTTAAATTCTTGCCTGCTAATTTCATGTTTGCTTCAAAATCATTCACTAATGCAGGAGAAGGCGATTGATCTAAGTTTCCAAAGAAGCCAATGATATCGCATTGAATAGATTTTAATTTTTCCATATTGGATTCTGGACGACCATAATACATCACTGATCCTTTTGCTTGTGGTCCAGCTAAAATTGCGGTTTGTAAACTCCACATTCCTCCAAAGCACCAACCCACACTATAGATAGAAGCTTTAGGTCCTGCATGTTTAATGGCCCCTTGAATCAAAGCCACCATTCTGTTCATGTCTGCACCACGCATTAATTTCATGGCACTATCAGGGGTGGCAGCTACTTTTCCATCATACATATCTACCGCCATTACATTCACATCTCCTAAGTCTTTGAAATATTGGTCAGCTTCCATTTTAATATTGTCATTCAATCCCCACCACTCTTGTATAACGATCAACCATTTAGCTGATTTCTTTTTAGCAGGAATAAAATAGGCCTGACCTTGTTTTCCATCGGCAGCATCGAAAGACACAATTTTACCTAATAAATCGGCAGGATTAACTTTGATGGGGGCCAAATGCATTTGAGCAAAACTGGACTGACTTGCTTCCAATTGATAGGCTTGTTGGGTTTCCATATTTAAGCAAGCTATGACTTCGCCTTTGTCTATTGCAGGGTGTTGTGTTTTTTCCCATTGCCAGCTCAATAAGCTGACCGTTGATAACAGGAAAAACAAGGTATAAAGGGTCTTTTTCATAGATTTAATTTTAATTTGATTTAAGATGTTCACTTTTAAATAACAGTTATAAACATTTATTGTTCAGAGGGTTTTATTCATTTTGTAGCCGGTATTTTTTAGCTTATTTTTGTATGACCTCTAAGCAATTTTCCAGAAAAAAGGCGGTCGCATTACAAACCATTGAATTGGGTACTCCTCAATAGTCAACTATTGCTGGGATTCCTTTTTCAATATTATATGAATTTAAAGTTATGGCAAAGTATATTTTTGTTACGGGTGGTGTTACGAGTAGTTTAGGAAAGGGTATTGTTGCCGCTTCTCTAGCTAAGTTATTACAAGCTCGTGGCATTACTGCTACGATCCAGAAATTTGACCCTTATATTAATGTGGATCCAGGTACTTTGAATCCTTATGAACATGGAGAATGTTTTGTCACTGAAGATGGCGCCGAAACTGACCTTGATTTGGGTCACTATGAGCGTTTTTTAAATATCCCCACTTCTCAAGCAAATAATGTGACCACTGGTCGTATTTATCAAACCGTTATTAATAAAGAAAGAGCCGGGGAATTCCTTGGAAAAACGGTACAGGTGGTACCTCATATCACAGATGAAATAAAACATCGCATGTTGTTGTTGGGTAAAGAGGGCAAATTTGATGTGGTGATTACAGAGATTGGTGGTACAGTAGGAGATATTGAAAGTTTACCTTTTGTAGAGACAGTAAGACAAATTCAATGGGAATTACCGGAGGAAGATGTGATGGTGGTGCACCTAACTTTAGTACCTTATTTAAAAGCAGCCAAAGAATTAAAAACGAAGCCAACACAACACAGTGTGCGTATGTTGAGCGAAGCAGGTGTGCATCCAGATGTGATTGTTTGTAGAGCAGAAGAGCCATTGAATGATGATATTAAAAGAAAAATTGCATTGTTCTGTAATGTAAGGGCAGGAAGGGTCATTGAAGCAGCTGATGCATCTACAATATATGAAGTGCCGTTGAAGATGTTGGAAGAAAAATTGGATTTGATTGTGCTTGAAAAATTAAAAATCACAAAATACAACGAACCTGATTTAACAAAATGGAGTTTGTTTTTAGATAAATTAAAAAATCCAAAAGCAACAGTGAATATTGGTTTGATTGGAAAGTATATTGAACTACAAGATGCTTACAAGTCAATCTTAGAAAGCTTTATTCATGCTGGAGCAATGAATGAAGTAAAAGTGAATGTAGTGAATGTGCATAGTGAAGACATTACGCAAGAAAATGTAAAATCATTGGTAGGCAGTTTAGATGGATTGCTGGTTGCGCCAGGGTTTGGCAATAGAGGTATTGAAGGTAAAATCATTGCTGTTCAATATGCAAGAGAAAACAATTTGCCATTCTTTGGAATTTGTTTAGGAATGCAAATGGCTGTGATTGAGTTTGCGCGCAATGTGGTGGGTTTAACAGGTGCACATTCTGTAGAGATGGATCCTGAATCTGCACATCCAGTGATCAACATGATGGAAGAGCAAAAGAGAATTACCATGAAAGGGGGCACTATGCGTTTAGGTGCTTATCCATGTGCAATACAAAAAGATACTTTAGCCTATAAAATATATGGCAGTGAGCTGATCAGTGAGCGTCATCGTCATCGTTATGAATTTAACAACGAATACCTAAAAGCATTCCAAGAAAAAGGCATGGTCAATAGTGGGATCAACCCAACTTCTGGCTTGGTTGAAATAGTAGAATTGCCCAACCATCCATTTTTTATTGGGGTACAATACCACCCAGAATTAAAGAGTACGGTAGAGGCACCGGCTCCATTATTCGTTCATTTTATTGCAGCAGCAAAAGCTTACGCTAAAAAGTAAATCTTACCCTTTGTTATACCGCTAACATATGTTAGTTTTGCGGTATGCAAAAAATAAGAATTCTTACCTCAACTAGTTTGTTTGATGGCCATGATGCGTCCATTAATATCATGCGTCGTGTATTGCAAGAACAAGGTGCCGAAGTAATTCATTTAGGACATAATCGTTCAGCGCAAGAAATAGTAGAAGCTGCCATCGAAGAAGATGTTCAGTTAATTGCCATCACCTCTTATCAAGGAGGGCATATTGAATTTTTTACTTACCTCCGAAAATTATTAGACGATGCAGGCTATCAACATATTAAAATTGTTGGTGGAGGTGGGGGTACAATCTTGCCATCAGAAGCTGCAGTGATTCACGCAAAAGGTATTTCAAAAATATACTTACCCAAAGATGGTTTAGCATTAGGGATTGAGGGAATGATCAAAGAAGTAATTGCCTTTGCCAATTTCGAATTGAAGTCGAATCAAACAACAAAGTATCCAAAACTACCATTTGCAAAAAAATGTGATCCAAGAAAACTAGCCAGGGCGATTACACTTTCACAAAATGGAAGTTTAAAAATTAAGAAAGATAAAAAAGTACTTGCTAAAAATATTCCAGTGATTGGATTAACAGGCACTGGTGGTGCTGGTAAGTCCACTGTTTGTGATCGATTGGTACATTATTTTATACAAAGCAATCCTGCCTTAAGTATCGCAGTTGTTTCAGTAGATCCTACTAAAAAGAAAACAGGCGGTGCATTATTGGGAGATAGAATCAGAATGAACGCAATACATCATCCTAATGTATTTATGCGTTCGTTGGCAACCAGGTCAGATCATCATTCCATCTCAGGTTCCTTAGATCAAGTGATTTATTTATGTAAGGAAGCTGGATATGATGCCATCATAGTAGAAACAGCAGGAGTAGGGCAAAACGATGCGTCTATTGTGGACTATGTAACGCTGCCTATGTATATCATGACACCAGAGTTTGGTGCTGCAAGTCAATTGGAGAAAATTAATATGATTGACTTTGCGCAAATTATTGGTATCAATAAGTTTGATCGATCTGGTGGATTAGATGCAATAAGGGATGTAAAAAAACAATATGCAAGGTCACGTCATTTATTCCATACTGACCACAATGATTTGCCAGTGTATGGGACAATTGCTTCTAAATTTAATGACCCAGGCATGCAACATATGTTCAATCATATGATTCAATTGATTAATCAACAACACCAATTCAATTGGCAAACCATTGCCAATCCTTTGCCTTACAATACGGCTATTATTGCTACGCCAACGATACCATTGAATCGTTTTAATTACTTGAATGAGATTGTCGAGACCATTCAAAAAAATAGAGTATGGATTGCGGAACAAAAAGCATTAGCATCACAATGGTATGCTTATGATCAAGTTTTACAAAATCCAAAACTTAAAAAATTGCCACTCTTAAAAGAGGAAGCAGATAAAGTAGCAGAAGCAATAGATCCAGAAGTAAAGCAATCTATTCAATCTTGGGCATCCATGTTGGCTAAATACCAAGAAGAGGCTTTAGTGTATGAAATAAGGGGTAAGAAAATACATCAACCTTTACGTTTTAAAACAGAATCTGGATTAACACTACAGAAAGTGTATTTACCTAAGTTTAAAGATTGGGGTGATATTGTCGAATGGCAATTAAAAGAAAATGTTCCTGGACATTATCCATATACTGCGGGGGTGTTTGATTTAAAAAGAACTGGGGAAGATCCAACAAGGATGTTTGCTGGGGAAGGTGGACCTGAAAAAACCAATCAACGTTTTCATTTTTTAGCGAAGGGGCAACCTGCAACAAGATTGTCTACTGCATTTGATAGTGTGACTTTATATGGACAAGATCCATCCAATAGAATGGATGTGTTTGGAAAAATTGGCAACGCAGGGGTGAACATTGCCTCAGTGGATGACATCAAAAAACTATATTCTGGCATTCATTTAAATGATCCAACGAGTTCTGTCAGTATGACGATCAATGGTCCTGCAGCCATTATGCTTGCTATGTTTTTTAATGCAGCGATCGACCAAGCTTGTGAGCAATATATTACAGATCAAAAACTTTGGCCAGTTGTTAATAAAAAAATCAATCAAATTTTTAAAGGCAAGGAAAAGCCAGTGTATGCGGATTTTAATACTTTAAAAAAACAAGCCATTGAGCACAATGGTTTGGGATTAAAATTATTAGGTGTTAGCGGGGACCAAGTATTAGATGCAAAAGTATATGAGCGTATCAAAAATCAAGTGTTACAAAACGTAAGAGGTACTTTGCAGGCTGATATTTTAAAAGAGGATCAAGCACAAAACACATGTATTTTCTCCATTGATTTTGCTTTGAAATTAATGGGGGATGTACAAGCTTATTTTGTAGATCAAAAAATTAAAAACTTTTATAGTATTTCTATTTCTGGGTACCATATTGCTGAGGCTGGAGCGAATCCGATCACGCAGTTGGCATTTACCTTGGCTAACGGATTTACGTACATTGAGTATTTTATGAATCGTGGTTTAGCAATAGATGAGTTTATCCCTAATTTTAGTTTCTTCTTTAGCAATGGAATGGATCCTGAATATGCGGTGATTGGTCGTGTAGCAAGAAGGATCTGGGCACAAACCTTGAAGCTTAAATACAAAGCGAATGCAAGGTCTCAAAAGTTAAAGTACCATATTCAGACTAGTGGTCGAAGTTTACATGCACAAGAGATCGACTTTAATGACATCAGGACGACACTACAAGCTTTATATGCTATTTATGACCAATGTAATAGCTTACATACCAATGCGTATGATGAAGCCATCACTACTCCTACCAAAGAAAGTGTAAGAAGGGCTTTAGCGATTCAATTAATCATCAATAAAGAATTGGGTACGGCTAAGGTAGAGAATGCCCAACAGGGTAGTTTCTTAATGAATGAATTAACCGACTTGGTAGAGGAAGCTGTGTTGCATGAACTAGAACGTATCAATGCAAGGGGTGGTGTCTTAGGTGCAATGGAAAGAATGTACCAAAGGTCTAAAATTCAAGAAGAGAGTATGCTGTATGAAACTAGAAAACACCATGGAGAGATTCCAATTATAGGCGTAAATACTTTCATAGATGAGGCAGATCAAAATAGCAATGACAAACGTCCTGTCTTTAGGTCCTCTTCTGTAGAAAAGAAATTACAAATTAGCAATCTTGGACATTTTAAAACAAGGCATAAGGATCAAGCGGCACATTATTTAAGCTTACTCCATACAGCTGCGGTACAAAATGAAAATATTTTTGAAGTATTAATGGAGGCGGTTAAATATTGTAGCCTAGGGGATATTACGAATTTGCTCTATCAAACGGGAGGCAAATACAGTAGGAATTTGTAATAAAGCCTTAAAATGGTATAAAATTGACCTCAAATTAGTCGGTATTCAGTAGTAAATAGCGCTTAAAAACATACCTTTGCGCCATCTATTTAGATTAATTTAAAAGCATGAAAACGGACAAAAATACGGTCATTGGGTTTGTATTATTAGCGGGTTTATTCTTTGTATACTTCTGGTATACGAGTAAACAACAAAACGAAATTGCAGCGTATAAAAAAAGATTTGACGACTCTGTTGCAGTAGTGAAAGTTGCTGCAGAAAAAGCAGCTGCATTAAAGACTGCACAATTCGTTGATTCAACTCGTTTAGATACGACCGCAAATGCGGTAGTGGCAGATACCTTAAAGGAGCAAATTGCTATTTTAGAGAACGACTTAATTAAAGTAGAATTAACCAATAAAGGGGGACAAGTAGCAAGAGTTACCTTAAAGGGGTACACAAATTCAAAAAAAGAATTGGTGCAATTAGGGGATAGTAGCTCCTTGACTTATGCGGTGAATACAGGCAACAATCAAACGGTTCAAATCAATCAAGTCATTTTTCCTATTGCCAATGTGTCCACTGATCAAAATGGGGTTCAAAAAATTGAATATGTTTGGACTGCACCTAATGGTAAAACCATCAAGCATCAATTTGCTTTAGCAAAAGGGAAGTTCAACGTGGATTGGAATATTGTTATGGATGGTGCAGATCAATTGTTAACCAACAATCAATTGAATGTTTTATGGGATGTTCATTCTTATGGACAAGAAAAGACAACCACCTATGAGCGTCAAATGTCTAATATCTGTTTTTCAGAAGGCAATGAATTCGATTATATTTCTAGCAATACCAATAAGGTTTTTGAAAAACCAGTACAATGGGTAGGTTTAGTTCAACAGTTTTTCACTACTACAGTGATTTACAAAGAAGGATTTAATTCAGGTAAAATTGATTGGCAGCGTAAAACAGATAGTAGCAATGGATTAGCCACTTTACAGGCTCAATTACAAACTAAATTAGCAGGTGCAAGTGTGAACATGCCATTGTCGTTGTATTATGGTCCAAACGATTTTGAAATATTAAAATCTCAGGCACCAGAAATGGAAAAGATTGTGAATTTGGGTAGAGATTTATATTCTTTTGTTCGTCCAATCAATAAATACATTATCATGCCAGTGTTTGACTTCTTTGCTGGCTTTGTAAAAAATTATGGATGGGTCGTATTTTTGTTAACCATTTTTATTCGTTTGGTTACTTCACCATTGACTTATTCAAGTTTCTTGAGTACCGCAAAAATGAAGGTGTTGAAGCCAGAATTAGACGAGATTAAGAAGAAAACAGGTGACGATCAACAAGCATTTGCAATGGAGCAGATGAAATTGTTTAGAGAGGCAGGTGTGAATCCATTGGGTGGATGTATCCCGGCTTTATTACAAATTCCGATCTTCTTTGCATTATATAGTTTCTTTAATTCAAACATTGCATTAAGAGGACAGTCGTTTTTATGGAGTCAGGATTTATCAAGTTATGACTCTATTTTCACTTTGCCTTTTAGTATTCCTTTGGGCTTTGGAAGTCATATCAGTTTATTTACATTGACAGCAGTGTTGACTACCTTTATTTCGTCTATTTACAATATGTCTATGACGCCTACACAGGATAATCCTGCGTTAAAGTACATGCCATATATTTTCCCTTTCATGCTATTATTCATCTTTAATAGTTTGCCTTCGGCATTGACATGGTATTATACGGTATCAAATATTGTTACTTTATTATTACAATTGGTAATTCAAAAATTAATCATCAACCATGATAAAATTTTAGCGGACATCCAAGTAAAAAGAAAAACGCCAAAGAAGAAAAGTAATTGGCAGGAAAAATATGAGCAGATGATGGAGGCGCAAAAGAAAGTACAAGCGCTAAAAGACAAAACAAAAAAATAATTTTATATAAAAGAGACCTAAGTGATACTTGGGTCTCTTTTTAGCTTAATGCTGCTTCATATGCTTCGATTATCCCCCCTAATTGCTTGCTTTTTTTGTTGTATCCTTCAACCGGTCAAAGCGCAGACCAAAGTAGTTGGAGAATGCACTATCTGGTATACTATTCAAAAAATTACTGCTGGGGACACCACGGCCTTAGGTCAAAAGGAAGTATATATAAAAGGGAATAGTTGTAAAACTATTTTGAAGACCGCGGCTTTACAACAAACACTTATTTTTAATACCCAACAAGATTCTGCTATTGTTTTAAAGGAAATAGGATTGAATAAATTGTTGCAATACATTCAATATCCGCCACTAAATAGTGTTAATTTAATTGCAGCTAAAAAAAATCAATCTACCATTCAGCTTTTAGATTATCCATGTGAATCTATTACGCTTTCTTGGGCGGATGGTTCTACTATGCAGGTGTGGTATACGACTTCTATCATTCCTACTGTTACGGTCTATGAACAGGCTTTTAAGGAAATACCAGGATTGGTAATGGCGTATCAGTTATTTACAAAAGAAGGAAGTCAAATTTTGTATCGTGCAAACAAAGTAGATCTAAGTCCAATCACGTTAAATGTGTTTGAAATTAATAAAGCACAGTACCAATTGATAAATTAAGGTTGTTGTGGGCTAGGTGTTTTGAACCTAGGTAAGATTAACTTATGCTTATAAGGGATAACATAGCTTATGTTGCCCTTATTGTATTTAAGATAAGTGGTTTGGTTGGCAGTGCCATTCATATTGGCATGAACAGAAAGTCCCTTATAAACCAAGCTAGATTTTAAATCATGGAAAGTAGTGGCTTTATGGCTTAAGCTACTTAAGTTTTTTAAGGAATATTTTTCGGCTGCTTTTTTAGACGAGATCGTGCCAGTAATAATGGTAGAAGCATGAACAGTAGAAGATACTACTGCCACTAGAACAACTGAGGTTAATATAGTTCTTAGGGTACGCACGGTTACAACGAAGTTAAAACATTATCACAATTCCCCATAAATATTTTTTTAACTATAAAATAGGCTTTCTGTGTACAATAATTTTACGTAAAGTAAGCCTGAACCCGTACATTTAAATAAGTATTGTAAGGGACTATAATATTTTAAATTATTGATTTTCAATACTTTATTAATCAAATTTAAATAGATGCCATGTTGAATCATCAATTTGAAGAGGAAAATGGAGACATCACGGAATTGCTCTTGCGCTACCAGCACTTAAAAACTGGGAAGGCTCATGCTTATATAGAAGAGGATGACTTTGAAAAAATTATAGCCCATTTGGATGAGAAAGATGCCATTATTGAAGCGATTGAAGCAGCGGATATTGCCCTTACGCAATTTCCATCTTCCTCCCTTTTGATGATTAAAAAAGCAGATTTGTTATTGGCTACTAGAAAATACAGCGAAGCGCTTACATTGTTAAATACTGCTGCATTGTATGATCATAAAGACATGAACTTATTCATTTTAAAAACAGATGCATATTTAGCGTTGGATCAACCAGAAGAAGCGATTGTTTTATTGCAAGAAGCGCTACATTTATTTGAGGGATCGGAAAGAACAGAATTGCTTTTTGAATTAGCAGATGTGTATGATGACCATGAAGCATTTGATAAAGTATTTGATTGTTTACAATTAATTTTAGAAGAAGAACCTACCAACGAAGAGGCATTGTATAAAATTTGTTTTTGGACAGACTTTACAGGGCGCAATGAGGAGAGTATACTCTTGCACCAAAAGATGATTGATGAACAGCCTTATAATGCATTGGCTTGGTTTAATTTGGCCGCAGCTTACCAGGGCATTAAATTATATGAAAAAGCAATTGATGCGTATCAATTTGCAATTGTGATCGATGAAAAATTTGATTACGCTTATCGTAATATGGGAGATGCCTATTTGCGCATGAGAAAATACAATGAAGCGATTGAGGCATTGGAAAAAGTGTTAGAGCTCTCAAGACCTGAAGATGTAATTTTTGAAGCAATTGGACATTGTTACCATCGTTTAAAAAACTTTGCACAAGCGAGATTTCATTATAAAAAGGCCGTGCATTTAAATCCGGAAGATAGCAGGTTGTATCAAAAAATTGCCTCTACGTATATGCTGGAATCAAAATGGCAGATGGCTATCAAGCAAATAGAGCATGCCATTAGGATTAATAAGCATATCAATGAGTACTATATCATGATGGGCGAATGTTATATGCACCTTGAAGACTTTAAAGAAGCAGCCACTTATTTTGGAATTGTGGTTAAAAATAAACCAAAGCAAATAGCTGGCTGGGAAAGTTTTATTCGATGTCTTATTGCGAATGATCAATTGGATACAGCCTTGGAACAAACCGAGCTTGCGTATATGTCTACGCAGGGTAAAGTGGTCTTTGTGTATTATAGAGCTGCTATTTTATTTAGGATGGCTAAGCGTAAGGAAGGGCTGTTGCAATTAGAAATGGCCTTATCAAAGTCGGGTAAATGGTTGAATAAGTTCCTTAAGTTTTACCCTGAGTTGATACAGGACCCTAAAGTGGTGGACTTGATAAGTCAATACAAGAAGCTGAAATAAGCTAAGCTTTTTTAATTTATCTTTGCAAAAATATAGTACTACAATGATGAATTTTAATTTAACACAGATTCCAGAAAGAACAAAGCAGCCAAGACAACATGGTTTAACCATGGTGATGGATAAAGGACTTAGTGTAAGAGATGCAGAAAATTTTTTAAGTATTGGAGCGCCACATACAGATATTATTAAATTAGGATTTGGTACTTCATTTGTGACTCCGAACCTTAGAGAAAAAATTGAATTATACCAACAACATAATATCCCTGTGTATTTTGGAGGTACGTTGTTTGAAGCATTTATTATCAGGAATCAATTTGATGATTACATTGCGATGTGTAAAGATTATAATATTGATGTGATAGAAGTGAGTGATGGTTCAATTGTAATTCCACATACAGAGAAATGTGGCTACATTGAAAAAATTTCAAAATTTGCAAAAGTATTCAGTGAAGTAGGAAGCAAAGACGCAGCGCATATTATTCCTCCATACAAATGGATTGAATTAATGAGTGCAGAATTAAATGCAGGAGCATCTTATGTGATTGCAGAAGCGAGAGAAGCAGGAAACGTAGGTATATATAGAGGATCAGGCGAAGTGAGAGAAGGATTGGTGCAAGAAATTTTAACAAAAATTCCATCTGAAAAAATTCTTTGGGAAGCGCCACAAAAAGCACAACAATTGTATTTTCTTGAACTGATTGGATGCAATGTCAACTTAGGAAATATTGCACCATCTGAAATCATACCATTAGAAGCAATGCGTATTGGTTTACGTGGAGATACTTTTGATTTATACTTAAATAAATAAAGTGCGTCAGTATGGTCTCATAGGATTTCCTTTGTCACATTCTTTTTCGAAAGGATATTTTGCCAATTATTTTTCAACCGAAAATATGGCAGATGCACAATACGAAAATTATCCAATTGAATCCATAGC
>JBFYPO010000024.1:0-6134 GCA_041303215.1 Asinibacterium sp.
TCTGAATCAAAATTGGTTTCTTCTTCTACAATGGAGGCCAATGTATAAATTTGATTTTGACTCATGCCTTTTGCAGCCGCTTTTTCGATTCGATTGTTTTGACTCCAAAATTGTAGTTGAGCTTTTTGTAGTTTTTGTAAAATTTGCGTCATAGAACTACTCCAATAAAATTCATACGTGTTTGGAATCAGTATCGTAAATAATTGTGCCGTATCTGTATTGAATGCTTTTAAAGAATCATTGCTTGTTAAGAAAGTCATGATTTGAGCACTATCTCTATCAAATTGCAGGGCAATCAATTTTGCCAATTCCCCCTTGGTTCGAACTTTATTCAATACCAATTTTACAGTAGCTTGTTGATTGTTCCTAAGCATACGTATGAGTGCAATCAAACTCGTTTTTCTTTTAACATTGAATTTTCCTGGTTTAAGCTTGTTTTCTACTTGGAAGATTTTTGCCAATAAGATAAAGCTGGGCTTTTCAAAGAGTATCTTTTTGGCCACAAGACTATCTGCAAGTTGTTCAATGCCTTCGCCCTTATATTCGAAACTTCTTTTTTCTCCATTAAAATGAGTGCTTTTAACAAGGACGACAAAGAATAAATAAAACACAAGTACGCTCAATGGGATTGCTAGTAATTTTTTCACGCTGTATTGGGTCTATTTAAAGGAATGCTTTTTACTAAAATACAATAAAAATCCCCACCATTTGATTGGTGGGGAAAATTTCAGATTGAAAAAGCATGCATTGGCACGTTAATCAATCAATTATTTTGATTATTTTTTGTTGGTGTCAACTGCCACTGGCGGCGGAGGTGGAGCTACTTGAGTAGCAGGAGAAGTAGTAGTTGAGGTATTTACCTTATCTAACACACTATTACTGTTACTAGAATTGCCACTTAAGAAAAGGGTAGAAGTGATTGCTAAAATAGCTACTACTGAAGCAAAGATCCAAGTGCCTTTTTCAAGTACATCTGTGGTTTGCTTTACCCCCATGAAATTATTACCTAAACCACCTACGTTGGCATTTAAACCGCCCCCTTTTGGATTTTGAATTAAAACCATAAATCCTAATGCGACACAGGCAACTACGATTAATATTAAAAAGAATGTTATCATTTGCTATTTTTTAATTGTTCTATACGGGATGCAAAATAAACGGATTTTTCAGGAAAAATAAAACTTAATTTTTCATAAGTAGCTATGGCTTTCTTCCAGTTCCCCTGTTTTTCCCATATTTCAGCCATAGATTCAGTCAAAATATCAGCTGGAACGTTGGCTTTTTCGGCAATTTGAGCAATCATTTGCTCCTGATCGCTTCCCATTGGGTCAATGGGGTCGTTTTGAGCCACACCGTCCTTGTTTTTAATCACTTTAAGCCATGCTGTAAAGCTTCTGAGCTGTTGGGTAAACTTGTCCTGTGGTAGCTTAGAAAGGTCTATTTCGATGCCTTGTGCGGCAAAATAGTCTTTTTGTAGACTAGGTGCGGTCTCTTTTTCAAATTCAAGGGTGGTTGCTTCGTCCACTACTTCATTAAATTGGGCTACTTGCTCCGTCAATAAACTGTTTAATTTAGCATCAGCAGGGGCATTTTTTTCATCTGCGCCTATTTGATTCATTAAACAATGTAAGTGTAAGCTTGAAGGGAAGAAGACGGTTGTTTTCCTGCGTTGCTTTTCCAAAGATGGCGAAGCCGTCAATTGGTATTTTTTAGCAAGCAAAAACTGTAATGTGGGGGAATAGGGGTTTTCCTGTACACATTTTTCGAGTACGGCTTTGTCAACCACTTCCAAAGAAGCATGACCAGTCCACTCTTTAACGATATCGTTGATCAATAATACACTCATGCTTTACCAATTTGAAAATATTTGATTAAAAATATCATCTGTTATACTTCGAACAATCTCATCCATTAATTGACTCTCTGCTTGATTCAAGGTTAAATTCGCAGAGAAGTCAAAATTACGGGACACGTCAAATTCAAGTTCTTTATTTTCCAAGGTCTTTTTTAATACCACATGCACCGTAACGGTGAGTCGATTACTAGCAGCAGCCTGACCGCTTACACCCACTGTTTGAGAGGGGTCGTAATTGGTGATGGTGGCAAATATTTGATAATGAGCATCATCGCTATTCGTTCTAGTTAATTTAGTTTGACTGATAATTTTTTGCTGAATCTTATCCGTTAACAAAGGAGCTAATTGTGGATTCACATACCTAGCACGATTGTCAATAAAACCAATTTTGACAGTTTTTACATCAGAAGGAATTAAGGCATCTTTAAAACTATAGACCCCGCATGCATTCAGGAGGGAGGATAGGATAAGGATACTTATTAAGTGCAGTTTATTCTTCAATGTCGTATTCTTTAATTTTTCTGTACAATGTTCTTTCGCTAATACCTAAGTCGGTTGAAGCATCTTTACGACGGCCTCTATGCTTTTTTAATGCCTTTAAAATTAGTTCTTTTTCCTTATCCATGATATTTAAAGACTCCTCTATCTCATAAAGATTTTGCATATCATTGTCAATGATGACAGGTTGAGGATGGGGCAGTTGCATGGCGGTAGTAGGCATATTCATAGTGGATACAGGCGCAATGGTATTGCCGATATCTTCTTTTAAGTCATTGATCAATGCCTCTTTAGTAAAATGTGCCGCCTGACCAGATAAACTTGGGTTCTGTAAAATCTCTAAAAACATTTTCTTTAATTCATTGACATCTTTTTTCATGTCAAAGAAAAGTTTGTATAAGATCTCACGTTCGTTGGCAAATTCACCAACAGGGGTATTGCCCGCTAACATAGGGGTACTATGCGTCGTATGCTTGGGTAAAAAATCATTTAATTGTACCGCATTAATATGATCGTTTTTACTCAATACCGAAATCTGTTCTGCGATATTTTTTAGTTCACGAACGTTGCCTGGCCAACTGTATGTCGTTAATAAAGCCCTTGCTTCTTCATCTAAAAAGATAGGTTTTGTTTTATATTTTTCTGCAAAGTCAACAACGAACTTTCTAAATAACAGTGGAATATCTTCTTTGCGATCTCTTAATGAAGGCACACGAATAGGCACTGTATTTAATCGATAATATAAGTCTTCTCTGAATCTACCTTTTTGTGTAAATTCAATTAATTCTCTATTGGTTGCTGCAATCACTCTAACATCTGTTTTTTGCACTTTCGAAGAACCAACACGAATGAATTCTCCGGTCTCTAATACGCGCAATAATCTTGCTTGAGTACCTAAGGGCATTTCACCAATCTCATCTAAAAAGATAGTACCTCCATTCACTGTTTCAAAATAACCTTTACGACTATCTACGGCGCCAGTGAAAGAACCTTTTTCATGTCCGAATAATTCTGAATCAATAGTGCCTTCAGGTATGGCACCGCAATTGACCGCAATAAAAGGGTTGTGCTTTCTTGCAGATAAGCTATGGATGATTTGTGAAAACACTTCTTTACCTACACCACTTTCTCCCACAATAAGGACTGTCAAATCGGTTGCTGCAACTTGCTCTGCGGTATTCAAAGCATGATTCAACAAAGGCGTATTGCCAATGATGCTGAACCTGTTTTTCAATGATTGTAAATCCATGGCATTAATTTTATGAAATGATAGTTCCAAGTAAAGTTCCCTTTGTGAAATCTTGAATCTTTACTTGCACATAATCTCCTTTTTTGTAGTTCAAATTTCCTTTCGGGAAAACGACTACTTTATTTTGACTACTTCGTCCCATCCATTCCGCTTCATTGCGTTTACTATTGCCTTCAATCAACACTTCAAAAGTGGTACCTACGTCTCGCTTATTGCTTTCATTGGAAAGTGTCCATTGAACATCCACAATTTCTTGAAGCCTTCTTTTTTTAGTGGCTAAATCTATATCATCCTCATAACGTCTTGCAGCCAGTGTGCCGGGACGTTCGGAGTAATAATACATATAACTTAAATCATAATTGGCATATTGCATTAAGCTGATCGTAGCTAAGTGATCTTCCTCTGTTTCTGTACAAAAACCTGCAATAATATCAGAGGAAATACTGCAGTTTGGTATGAGTTCACGAATACGGTCAATCTTTGCCATATACCATTCTCTGGTATAGGTTCTGTTCATCAATTGTAACATCCTAGAACTACCACTTTGAACGGGCAAATGAATATTTTTACAGATGTTATGGTATTTTGCGATCATGAGTAAGACATCGTCTGTAATATCTTTTGGGTGCGAAGTACTAAAACGAACACGTAAGCTTGGGTGAATTTGAGCCACTTGTTCCAATAGCATTGCAAAAGTAGTAGTCGTGTTATTTTCTGGGTTATTCCAATAATAACTGTCTACATTTTGACCTAATAAAACCACTTCCTTGTAGCCTTGTTCAAATAAATGATTGCATTCAGCAAGAATAGAAAAGGCATCTCTACTGCGCTCACGCCCCCTTGTAAAAGGCACGACACAAAAACTACACATATTATTACATCCGCGCATAATAGAAACAAATGCGCTAATTCCATTGTTGTCTAATCGAACAGGTGCAATGTCACCATAAGTTTCATCTCTACTTAGTAAAACATTCACTGCTTTTTGTCCTGTACCTGCATCAGCAATTAAATCGGGTAGGGTTCTGTACGCGTCTGGACCAACTACTAAGTCCACTAATTTTTCTTCCTCTAATAACTGAGCTTTCAATCTTTCAGCCATACATCCGAGCACACCCACCAACAAGCTAGGATTGTTTTGTTTTAATCTTCTAAATTCAGTCAAACGTTTTCGAATGGTCAATTCTGCTTTTTCACGGATAGAACAGGTATTGATTAAAATAAGATCTGCTTGTTCAATATCTTTTGTACCTCCAAAGCCATTTTGTTCCAAAATAGAGGCAACGACTTCGCTGTCCGCAAAGTTCATTGCGCAACCATAACTTTCTACATAAAAGTGCTTTTCGAAGACGCCCGCATTGGATTGGCTAGCATAGGCCTCACCTTGTCTAGTTTCATCCTGGGTTTTATCGATCAGTAAGTTAGATTCCATGCACTTGGTTTAAAGTGCAAACTTAGTCAAAATAATTTTATGTGTCAACTTGTCAGCCCAAATTCCTAATCCTTTGATATACAAATGTTTAAATTGGACAAGATATATGATTAAATATTTTATATTAACCTTATAATCAATCGATTATTGACTAGGTCGTATATTTATAAAAAATTGTACATGGTCAAAGGATTGGTAGTATGTTTTTCGATTTTTTGCTTCCATGGGGCGATCGCTCAGGATTTAGTAGTAGCTAAACTAAGGTCAGAAACCTCTAGGAATATTAAAAAGGATAATGATACAACCAACTGGAACTGGAAACAGGGTGGCTTGTACAATTTAAATGTTTCCCAAAGTTCTTTGAGTAATTGGGCAGCAGGAGGGGACAATTTCAATATGTCCATCAATAGCTACTTTAATTATTTTGCATTTTACAAAAAGGACCGTCAAAGTTGGGATAATAATGTAGATGTAAATCTTGGCTTTGTACAATCTACTTCACAAGGGGGACGAAAAAATGATGATCGATTAGACTTACTTAGTAAATATGGCTATAAATTAGATACGGTTGGTAAATGGTATCTATCGGGATTGTTTAATTTCCGTTCTCAGTTATTTGATGGTTATAGTTTTAGTGGGAACAAAGCTAATTTTACTTCCTCCTTTTTTGCACCTGCTTATTTAATTATTTCTGCGGGATTGGATTATAAGCCTGATAATGATTTTTCACTTTTCTTTTCTCCTTTGACCTCAAGAACCACTTTGGTTTTGAATAAGAAACTAGCCGACCAAGGTAAATATGGTGTAGATACCGGGAGTATGGTGAAAAGAGAAACAGGTTTATTTGTAACAGTGAACTACAATAAAGTGATTGCTCAAAATATTAATTATAAAGGACGTGCAGACTTCTTTTCTAATTACTATGATAAGCCAGAGAATATTAATTTCTTTATGACGAATATGTTCACATTCAAGATCAATAAAAACTTCTCAGCCACTTATAGCTTAGACCTGATCTATGATGATAAAATTAGAATCTTTGGACCGTTCAAAAAATCGCCAGGTCTACAATTGAAAAGTATCATTGGGATAGGCTATTT
>JBFYPO010000025.1:0-4106 GCA_041303215.1 Asinibacterium sp.
TAGAAATCTGGGAGGCTACTCAACAAGCTGGGAAATGGGTAAATGCTCATAAAATGTTTTTTAACAATCCTAAGTTCAGTTATTTCCATCCTGCCATAACACCTGACGGGAAACGTTTGTATTATGTGACAGATGATAATTCAGGACAAGGGGGTACTGATATTTATTATGTAGAGCGAAATGAAGATGGCTCATGGAAGAATACAGTGAATTTAGGCCAAGACATTAATACAGCCGGTAATGAATTATTCCCTACATTTTATGAAGGCAATCTTTTTATAAGTTCTAATGGTCACCCTGGCTTGGGTGGACTTGATATTTATCGATTGACGAAAGGGTTAAATGGAGAAGCAGTTGTGAAAAATATGGGTTATCCTGTCAATAGTTCTAAAGATGATTTTGCTTTTAGTATTCAAGGGACGAAAGGTTTTTTTAGTACCAATCGGAATGGTTCAGATGACATATTAGCATTTGATTATCAACAAAGCTTAATCCATCTAAAAGGTAAAATATTTGTTGATAGTAGCTGTCAACCTGGTAAAATGGTTTATTTATATCAAAAAAATGATCAAGGTAAATCTATCTTAAAGGATAGCAGTAGGATTGATTCAAATTGTAATTATGCATTCAAAATCAGGCCCAATCAAGCTTATGATCTAGTGGCTTATGACGATGCTGGTATCCGTTTTCAGCAATCAAGTATAAGTGAGGGATATCAACTATTAGATAAGGAATATGTGAAAGAAGTGGCTTTGATTAACATACCATTGAGCGAAGCCGTTAAACAGGCAAAAATGAATGTTGAAACTGCTTTAAGAAATGCTGAATTAGCGGTTCAAACCACCCAATTTATTCGAACGGTCGATTCATTGAAATCCTTAACCAAAGAGTATGTTGAATTACACCATCCATTTGATCAAGTGTATATCATTGAAAAAGATCTTCCAGATTATTACAAAGTGATTGAATTAGTGAAGCGTTTAAAGCATAAGAAAATTGTTATTGTTTCTGCAGCTGATTGTAATGGTGCCTATGCTTATAACGAAGATTTAGCTACACGAAGAGCACAGAGAATCTATAAAACGCTTTCTAAATTATCTGACAATGAAGTAGTCATTAAACAAGTAGGAGAGCGAGAGTTATTAAAGGACTGTTCTGAAGCAAGAAAAGATATTGCAGCGCAGGTTGTCAATAGATATAGTTATATCTTTATTATGAACAAGAACTAAGTATAAGTTGATTTTATGCTATTTTTAATTTTAAATGGAACCCTATGAAACAAATAATCTTAAGTGCATTTTTACTGATCAGTTTTGCTCAGTTACAGGCCCAAACGACACCTGTTAAAAATGCATCATCTCAAGTTAAATTGGATATTAATAAAGTATTAAAGTTTACTAATGACAATTACAACATGGGAAACATCCCTTATGGCAAACCCACTGAGTTTGTAGTAACAATAGAAAATATTAGTGCTGCTCCAGTTACTTTAAACAATGTACAAGTGAGTTGTGGATGTACTACACCAAAATTTCAGTCCAATGCAGTAATTGCTCCTGGTCAAAAGACAACAGTAACTTTGGGTTTCAATGGCGCTTCAATGGGTAATTTTACTAAGAATGCAACCATCTTTTTAAGTGATAATTTAATTAAGACGGTTAATTTCTATGGGGTTGGGGTACAATAATCCTATTAAAATATTTATAAAAGGCTGCCATCAGGTGGCCTTTTTTTTAAGGATGGCCGTCGTTTCACTCCGGCATCCTTTTGGGAGGCTCAAACCAATTCAAAACCTGCGGCTTCGCCGCTGTTTTTTTGTGCCCAGCTACTTCACTCAAGCAAGCTTGGCTCGTATCTGAACACAAAAAAACCACGTAATTACGTGGTTTTGAATTGGTTTGGCGGAGAGAGAGGGATTCGAACCCCCGGACCTGTTACAGTCAATAGTTTTCAAGACTATCGCAATCGACCACTCTGCCATCTCTCCGCGGCAAATGTAGGAAGGGAAAACCAATTTTGCAAAAAAATGGGCAATTTATTCATGAATTCAATAGGGCTAATTTATTGACTACCATGTATCTTTACAAAAAAGGGCCAAGTGAGAGAATTAGCATCGTTGAATCAATTTTTCTGGAAGTATAGGTTTCGATTCTTTATCGGGATCCTATTGGTGATTGCAACGAACTATTTGGCTGTTTTAGCCCCTCAAATCACTGGCTATGTGGTGGGTTTGGTACAGGCCAAATTACCTGGAGGGAAACCAGTAGCCTCCCTGCAAAATGACTTATTAATTAAGGTCATTTCTGGCATAAGTACTTCCTATGATTTTAGTTTCGGCTGGTTGATTACTTTTTGTAGCATTACAATATTGGTTTTAGCCATTTTAAGAGGCATTTTTATGTTTTTCATGCGTCAAACCATGATTGTAATGAGTAGACATATTGAGTATGATCAAAAAAATCAAGTCTACCAGCATTATCAGGCACTTGATACTGAATTTTACAAGACGCATAGTACGGGAGATTTAATGAGCCGTATTACAGAAGATGTAAGTAGGGTTAGGATGTATACTGGACCATCACTGATGTATTTAGTCAATTTAATTTCATTGATTGGTTTCTGTTTATATAACATGTTTTCTAAGGATGTGCGTTTGAGTTTATATGTACTTTCCCCTTTACCCATTTTAGCCATTACTATTTATTTGGTCAATAGTATCATTAATAAAAAGAGCGAAGAAATTCAAGGTCAGTTATCTGATCTAACAACCAATGCACAAGAATCTTATTCTGGTATAAGGGTCATCAAATCATTTGTGCAGGAAAAGGCCATGTTGGGATTCTTTAAAACTAACAGCGAATTGTACCGTAAAAATGCGGTGAGTTTAGCAAAAGTAGAAGCATTTTATACCCCTACGATGGCTTTAATGATTGGCTTGAGTACCTTGCTTACTATTTATTTAGGGGGATTACAGGCCTTAAAAGACCCAAGTCAAATTGGAACCATTGTTGAATTTGTGATCTATATCAATATGCTCACCTTTCCTGTAAGTGCCATTGGATGGACAGCTAGTATGATACAAAGAGCTGCCGCTTCACAAAAAAGATTAAATGAGTTTTTGTCCATTGAACCAAAAATTCAAAATAAGCATACACAAATAATTAAGTCCATACAAGGGGAGATCGAATTTAAAGAGGTTGAATTCATCTTTCCGCATTCAGGTATAAAAGCTTTGAAACAATTTTCATTGCATATTCAACCCGGTCAGAAAGTTTTAATATTAGGTAAAACAGGATCTGGAAAATCTAGCATTGCTCAACTTCTCAATCAATTTTACCATGTCAATAAGGGACAAATTTTAATAGATGGTTTGCCTATTGAATCCATTGATTTTACTTCACTCAGAAGACAGATTGGTTATGTGCAACAGGATGTATTTTTATTCAGTGATACTGTTAAAAATAATATTCAATTTGGAGTTGCTTCTACAGACGCTGAAATTGAATCCGCTGTCAAATCTGCACATATATTAAAAGAGATCAAACAATTGCCCAATGGTTTTGACACTTTGGTGGGGGAAAGAGGGACTACTTTAAGTGGTGGGCAAAAACAAAGAATTTCCATTGCTAGGGCATTGATCAAAAAACCTGATCTGTTTATTTTTGACGATTGCTTAAGTGCTGTTGATGCCAATACAGAAAAAACAATTTTGTCGAATTTGTCTGCATTAATGCAGGGTAAAACAGCTTTATTTATAACGCATCGTATTTTTTTCAATTTCAAATTTGACCTTATTATCTTTCTGCAAGATGGTCAAATTGCCGAATCGGGTACACACGAAAGTTTGTTAGCAAAACAAGGATTATATGCTGCTTTATATGAGACACAATTAAGCCAGAATCAGCAATAGTATTGTTTCTTTTCGGTTTTATAAATTTTGCTATAAAATTTTAAATTTTCATAAACATTTTATATTTTAGCCATAGATTATAATTAACTAAAATTGATATTGTGGAATACGAAAACAACGACAAAAAGATTGAGAGTGTATTTAGTTCAAAAATTCGTGCAGGTAAAAGAAGAACTTATTTCTTTGATGTAAGAGC
>JBFYPO010000026.1:0-3698 GCA_041303215.1 Asinibacterium sp.
GATCAAAGAAGAATCATGTACACAAAAAGTGTTGAAGGAGCAGATGGGTATGTCTTAAATATTTCCAATACACTTTCTCAGCAATCAGGAAGTAGAATCTTCCAGACTTTGTCTGATTATATTTATACGGGTGGTGGTGACTTGACTTTAAAAGTAAAGCAACAAACAATTAAGGCAGGTTACATGATTCAAGTGAAAGACCGTTTGTATGATGCACAATTATTTGCGATCTACATGCCGGTTGACAATGCTGCCTTAAGAGCACAGGATGCGGCATCTGCATTCCGTCCTGAAAATTTTGGAAATGGATCCGATAATAAGTTTGGGTTTAATGCGATTCAAAATAGAAACTTTAGGTATTTAGCCAATACCATTTTAAACGCTGGATACCTTCAATTTGACAACAAAGTAACAGAAGGCATTAGGGTTGTTTGGGGATTAAGGGTTGAAGATTTTGATCAATTAGTAGGCTCGGTTAAAAAGTGGGATCCTAGACACACCTATTCAAAAGTGACTGATTATTTGCCTGGCGTGAATGCCACTTTTAAATTGACTCAAAAATCAAATTTAAGAGCAACTGTTTCTCAGACCGTGATTCGTCCAGAGTTAAGAGAATTATCTGCATTGAATATTTATGACTTTGAATTGAATGCATCTGTATCGGGCAATCCTTCTTTAAAGAGAACAAAAATCACCAATACAGATTTGAGGTATGAATTGTATCCAAGCTCTGGAGAAATGTTTACCGTAGGGGTGTTCTATAAAAATTTCGAAAATCCAATTGAAAGTATTTTTCAAGAAGGAGCAGGCGGTTCAAGTTTATTCTCTTTCCAAAACGTAGCTAAGGCAACTGCATTCGGTTTTGAAATAGAAGGCCGTAAAAAGTTATCAAAACGTTTCACATTACAAGCAAATGGATCTTATATCAATTCAAAAATTGATGATGCTGCTTTAAATGTGAGCAGGTCTTTACAAGGGCAGTCTCCTTATTTGATCAATACAGGTATCTTATATGATGTGGTTGAAAAAGGCTTCAATACCACTTTATTGTTCAACCAAGTGGGTAAGCGTATTTACTTAGTAGGGGATATTCAAGCAGGTGCAGGTTCTCCAGACGTATATGAGAATCCAAGAGCTTTAATTGATTTTCAAATAAGCAAAAAATTCGCTGATAATAAAGCAGAAATCAAATTCACTATTTCTGATTTATTGAATCAAAGACAAATATTCTATCAAAATAATAATGGCAACACCGACTACAATAGCTCAACTGATGCAATTCGTTTGTCAAGAAAATTCGGTACAACATTTGGCGTAACACTTAATTACTCTTTATAATACAATCAATCCAACAATTTTTTTAAATACAATAACAATGAAACAATTATTTTACTTATCGATCGCTTTATTAGCCGTAACTGGTTGCAGAAAGATCGAAATGGATGGAGAAAAAGAAATTTTCGTAGTAACGAAGGAAGTTGCTCCAGTAGGTGTGGTTTCAAATACCGTAACCTTATCTGGAAAAATTACAAAAGACACTACATTGTATGCAAAAGATGTAAACTATCTTTCTGGTATTGTATACATTACAAAAGGGGTTACATTAACAGTGGAAGAGGGAGCTACAGTTAGAGGAAAATCTGGTTTAGATGTAGCTTCTTTAGTTATTACTCGTGGTGCTAAAATCATCGCTAAGGGTACAGCTGAAAAGCCAATTGTATTTACTTCTGCTTCTCAAAATCCACAATCTGGTGACTGGGGTGGTATCGTACTATTAGGTACTGCGAAAGTGAATCAAACTTTAACTTGGAAAGGAACTGCAGTTGCTGGTTTAACATCTGTTGAAGGCGGAATCAATGATACAGAAGTAGGCTATGGCTTAGCAGGTGCTGGTGATGCAGCTTTCCCTACAGGAAATGATGCAGACAATTCAGGTATATTACAATATGTAAGAATTGAGTACGCAGGTTATGCATACCAACCAGATAATGAATTGAATAGTTTGACTATGGCAGGTGTGGGTAACGGTACTACAATCGACCACATTCAAGTGACTTATGCAAAAGATGATGCTTATGAGTGGTTCGGCGGTACAGTGAATTGTAAATACTTAATAGCGTATAAAACACAGGACGATGATTTTGATACAGATTATGGCTATGCTGGGAATGTACAATTCGGTATTGTATTAAGAGATTCAGTGATTGCGGATATCTCCACTTCAGAAGCATTTGAGTCTGATAATGATGGTAGAGGGTCTACTTTGTCTCCTAAAACAACTGCTGTTTTCTCTAATATCACTGCAATTGGACCAAGAATTGATCCAGTTTCTGGCAAAGGGAATAGCTTATATAGAGCTGGTGCTCATATCAGAAGAAACACAGGTATTTCAATTATGAACTCAATCATTGCAGGATGGCCTGTAGGAATTCAATTTGATGCATCTACTGGAACAGCTGTTGACAAGAATATTGATGATAGCACCATTAGAATCAAGAACACCACATTCGCAGGTAATACTGAGAATATCAAATACACTGCTAGTGCTACACCAACTGGCGCAACAAGTGCAAGTTTATTAGCATGGTTCTCTAAACCTTTCTATGGAAATACGATCTTGAATACGGCAGGCCCAGATGTGTTGAAATTGATTCAACCATTTAACTACACAAATCCTGATTTTACGCCGTTTGCAAATTCGAACTCAAGCACTTCTACTATTGCTTCGACGATAGGTAGTTTAGGTATTGGAACACATTTAGATTATAGCAAGAATGGTTCATTTACCGACAGCAAACTTCAAAACTCTTTCTTTGAAAAAGTAAATTTCAGAGGTGCTGTTGCTGCATCTGGTGTGAATCAAA
Source organism: Asinibacterium sp. (assembly GCA_041303215.1). Classification (GTDB taxonomy): domain Bacteria; phylum Bacteroidota; class Bacteroidia; order Chitinophagales; family Chitinophagaceae; genus Sediminibacterium. The sequence goes on from JBFYPO010000026.1 coordinate 2,865, forward strand.
CATGGTGGAAAGGTTGGACAAAATGGAATTATTAATAGTATAATATAACCTTTATGACTAAGTTTAATCCATCCTACTTGGTGCGTAAAGCAACGCTCAGTGATGTCATGTTTTTTTATGAAGCTATAGTTGCAACAGCAGGGTTGACGATCAATGAAAACGACTTCAGTGCCATTTTTAAAGCAAAATTAAAAATTAAGTCAAACCAATTTTTAATTTTGCTTGATACACATGGTGGTATTGCAGGGTGCACAGTCATTGAACACAGGGCTGCATTAATTGAAGACTTTCCTTTTTTTGAAATCCAGTTTTTTTTTATAGAACCAAAATATAGAAAACATCATGCCGCCGAGGTTTTATATCATGAAATAGAAAAAATTGCTATCGAAAAAAAATGCTTTAAAATTATAGTATCCTCCTTATTAAGCGCCACCATCAATCAAAGATTTTACACTAATAAAGGGTTTAAACTAATTAAGAAAACTTTTTTAAAAACTTTATTGTAAAACAATTTTTAAATTGACGGATACGCTCTAATAAAAAATACCCTCGCATTGCGAGGGTATTTTTTTTGCTTATTAATCAAAAAAACTTCAAATCGGTATTAATAGGTTGATTCGAAATTGATTTAAATATTAATTATCCATTAAAAGCTTCAGCTACACCTTTGTGTAAAATCTTGCCCGCTCTAATGTTCAATCCTTTTGCTAAAGCAGGGTTTTCTGCACAAGCAATTTCCCATCCTTTATTTGCAATAGAAATAGCATAAGGCAAAGTAGCTTGAGTTAAAGCTCTTGTACTTGTTTGTGGCACGGCGCCCGGCATGTTCGCTAC
>JBFYPO010000027.1:0-3011 GCA_041303215.1 Asinibacterium sp.
CCCTCATCTCCCATTCCACCAAACTTTCTTATATTTAAAGATGCCAATGAAACAACTCCTATTCATCTTGTTACTCACATGGGGTATTCCTAGCACCTACTTTAGGAGTAAGTTCAGGAAGATAGTCTACCAAACAGAAGACTGGAAAATTAACATCCAGCCACTTTTCAAAAAAGAGCTCATTGGATTATTCAGCAATATGTATCCAAATAATCAAGCCTACCTACAAGCAAGAAATAACTACCGAATTTATTTAGCAATCTATTTACTGCTTTTCATTGCATATAAATTAGTCCACTAATATTTTAAGTAAACATCTTATGAAGCAACCTATCCTCCATATTCTTTTTTCTTTTATTGCCTTTTCAATTGGTTACGGCATTGCTTTATTAACTGGACTAGAAATGATTCAGAATGCCATTCTAATCGCATACATCATTCAATGGATTGCATTTATCCCAGCCTATATTTTTCAGACAGAAAAATTTTATGACTTAACAGGAAGTATCACCTACTTAACTGTGGTAACCTATGTCAGCTATCATAGTTATGCATCCATTCATGTAAATATGGCTAGTATTATACTAGCTACATGCATCCTATTTTGGACAATTCGCTTGGGAAGTTTCTTATTCATGAGAATACATAAAGCTGGTGAAGACAAAAGATTTAAAGAAATCAAACCATCTCCCACCAGGTTCTTCATGACATGGACTTTACAAGGCATGTGGGTGTCTATCTGTTCTATGTGCGCCCTAACTGCTATCGCAAGTACAAATGGTGTTGTACAAAATAGTTTATTCTTTATTGGACTGGTAGTATTTGTAGTAGGTTTTGTTTTTGAAATCATCGCAGACATGCAAAAGTCCAATTTCAGAAAAGACCCCAAGCATAAGGATCAATTTATTCAACAGGGTTTATGGGCCTATTCTAGGCATCCCAACTATTTTGGTGAAATCACTTTATGGACAGGAATTGCTATCATGTCTTTATCTTCTTTATCTGGCGGACAGTACGTAACGCTAATATCACCCATATTCACCTATTTACTACTTGTCTATGTAAGTGGTGTAAGGTTATTAGAAATTTCTGGAATGGAGAAATGGGGTCATTTGGAAAGTTATCAAAACTATGTTCGCTCAACGCCTTCCTTATTTCCGACTTACCCAAAGCGCCCAAAGCATAAATAATGGTTGAAATACCAATAACCTTATCCAACTAATGAATGGTGTCATGGTAAAACTTCCTAAAGAGAAGTTACCTTTTTCTATAAAATAAATATGGCTAGGTATAAAAGCAAATAGCATGAACACAATACCCCAGCCTGCCCATTTTCTGGTTTGTTGAGGTATTAATAAGAGTGCTAAAACAATTTCAAATACACCAGACAATAAGTTAAGCTCCACAGCCCATAATGCTAAATAAGGTGGTATTAAAGGAATATAAAAAGAGGGATCCTTAAAATGATTGTATCCTCCAAACAAATAGAAAACAATCATTAAGTATAACATCCCTTTTTTTACAATCGATTGTTTTTTGTTGTCCATCGTTTTAAATTTAAGCCTACTTAATAAATTGAAGAATAGCATCGGCAACCTGAACAGGCGCTTCTTCCATCGGGATATGACCTACTTTATCTAACACCAGCATACGACTATTGCGAATGTCTTGTTTAAATAATATTGCATTTTTATAAGAGATAAGTTGATCTTCTTTACCCCATATAATGAGTGTAGGTTGTGTAATAGATTTAATTTTAGCAGCATCCGCTTTCATTGGATGTTTGAACAATTCCAAAACTGCACCCCTATTCCCTTCTCTTAATAATAAATCATAGTATCGTTGCACCATCACCTCAGTAGCTAGTGCTTTATTATAAAATGCATCTTCTACACTTTTCTGAATCAAAGATTTAGGAGTGATATGTTTTAAGGCTTGATTTAAAACGGGGACAGAAGCTAACTTAAAACCTAAGGAGCCTTTCTCTTCTTTCTTTGGATAACCAGATGCATCTAATAAAATTAATTGCTTTACTTTATTTGGACTAGCTAATGCAAAATTCCAAGCAATGCTTCCTCCTAGAGAATTACCAGCCACAATACATTTAGGCACATTCAATTTCAATAAAAATTGATCTAAAAATTGATTGTAAAAACTAAAATTATATTGATTTAAACGGCTCGGCCCCGTGAGTCCAAATGCAGGTAAATCCAATCGAATGACTTTCTTGGTTGATTTCAATAAACTCGATAAAGTATCCCAAGTATGTAATGAAGCAGAAGTCCCATGAATTAAAACAATAGGTAAACTATCTTCTGATTGTCCTTCTATGATATAATGAACGGGCATGCCGTCAATACTAATAAAAGATGAAGTAGATTTTACGTATTTGTTCTTGAGTATTTCTAAAGGAATGTCATTTGTACAGGAGGACATTAAAAGTACACCAATACAAAAAGTGGTAATAATTTTAAAGCTTTTAATCATACAATAAATGTAAGATTAATCTCCAACAATCTTACTGGTACTTCTATATAAATAGTTATTGTAAATATGTCTACGTGCAAAACGATCTGGGGTATCCGCATTCACTAATTTAACATAGATCGCTTTTGGCACACCATAGTATTCATATTCTGACCCATCAGAGAATTCTACTCGGAGGATCTCAGATTTAAATTCAAAATCATTGATACTAGCTTCTGTAGTGGTTGCGATATAAGCTTCTTTAGTGGCTTCATGTGTCTCTGCATGCACACTCACTAAAAAATGATAAGAAGCGATTAACTTAGTGGACTTTACTTCAGCCTCTTTTTTAGCGGCTTCATCGTCCTGGAATTTATCAGGGTGCCATTCCATCATAATCTTACGATACACTTTCTTTAAATCACTCAAAGTAGCTTTATCGTCTACCCCTAAAATTGCCCTATGTCTTTCGATTCGCTTCATAAATTATATATAATCAGCCGCGAAGCTACAACATATAAAGGCTTGAACAAAAAAAAGCCCCC
>JBFYPO010000028.1:0-3329 GCA_041303215.1 Asinibacterium sp.
ATTCCTTGTCCAATACGGTTTGGGCCACTTCCTAATACAATAATTTTTTTCTTTTTTGATTGGATGGATTCGTTAGAATGCAAATTGTTGCTCATAGGTATAAAATTGGGTAAAAATACGACAGCGAACCCATTTTTACGAATTTTTATAAAAGGGTTTTCCACCATCTGTGCTTAGCGGACTATACAAAGCTCTTCCCATCTGGTCGTAAAACGTTTACTTCTTTTTTCGCTGCGCATTTTCCAGTTTTTTTGCGTCCCACTGGTGCCAAACTTGAGCACGTCGTTCCGATAGGCGGCATTCATATTATCAATAACATGCATTAGTTTTTTCTTTTTGGTATCAATAGGTGCTACAAAGAGGTTGGTTTGCAAGGCACTGTCAGGTACAAACCCGCTTAGGATCACCCCAGCTTTTTTGTATACCTCCTCTTTTTCGTAGAGCGATTTGCCAATGGCGACTACGGCCTTGATCAGGTCGGGGGTACTCTGGGTGGGATTGTCTAATTGTGTATAACCACTCACTTGACGGCCCCGACTATAATAAGCAGCATCTAATTGGATAGGTGCTTTTTTGAGTAAGAAAACAGCGATCCCCGTGGCTGCACTATGTTGCCTTCTTAATTTTTCTGCGGCGCGAGTGGTATAAGTGGCAAGGGCTTCTTCTATTTCCTGCCAATCGGTGACGTTGCGTCCAAACATGCGCGTGGTAGCAATCATTTTTTTTTCTGTTCTTGGCGCTTGCATGGCATGGCTCTTAAAACCCTTGAGTTCTCTAATCAAACGCATGCCCACTACACCGCCTAAAAAGCGTTTGCCCCAACTTAGGTCTTTTATACTTAAGCTATAGGCCGTATTGATGCCGTACACTTTTAGTTTTTCACTATAGCTAAATCCCACACCCCATATATCTTCTACAGGTGTTTGTTGTAATGCCGCCTGTATTTTTTTAGTCGTGTCCAACACTACTACACAATTGGTTTTTAGTTTATTTTTTTTCGCCAATCGGTTCGCTACTTTACTCAATACTTTATTCGGTGCAGCGCCAATAGAAACAGATATGCCTGTCCATTTTTCAATTTTATTTTTGAGTTCTAAACAGAAAGCGTGGATGTTTTCGGTAGGAAGATGAGATAGGTCTATAAAAGCTTCATCTACCGAATACACTTCTACATGACCCGGTGGTAGCAACTGTCTCATGGTTTCCATCACACGCCAACTGAGGTCGCCATATAAATGATAGTTAGACGAAAAAGTAGTGACGCCATTTTTTTCAATCAAGTCCTTCGCCTGAAAATAGGGCACCGCCATGGAGATGCCTAATTGTTTTGCTTCATCTGTGCGCGACACAATACATCCATCATTATTGCTTAACACAATCACGGGACGGTGCTGTAACTGCGGTTGAAAAAGTCTTTCGCAGGAACAGTAAAAACTATTGCAGTCCACAATGGCTTGCATCTTTTAAAATTTAAGAATAAGTATAAATGATTTGAGTGCAGTAATTATTACAATGCGTGAATGACAAAAGTCACCACACCCCAGGTGCTATAGTCTGCTAATTGTGCCACTTGAATGCTCCCATATTTTTTATTTTCTGGCAATAAACTAATACTGTGCTCTTGTACTTGTAAACGACGTACTAAAAATTCACCATTCAATACGGCGACCACTACATTGCCCGATCTGGCTTGTATGCTTCTGTCTACAATCAAGGTATCCCCTACATGAATGCCGGCACCTAGCATGGCATCGCTATTGACCCTAAAGAAAAAAGTAGCAGGCTTGTTGCGTACCAATTGTTCGTTGAGGTCGATCCCTCTTTCCATAAAGTCGTCCGATGCGGCACCAAATCCAGTGGCATTGGCTTGTACAATCTGCTCCGACTGGTAGTTTTTAGCCCCCGTATAACCTGTTTTTTGTTCGTATGCTTCCTCTTGAAATTCCATTTGGCTAAATTTATTAGCAATATTAACTAAATAATTTAGCATTTTGTCAAGGTCGTCAAAGAATTTATCCTCATTTTTAGGCTAGACCTAGGTCTTTTTTGGAAGCCTTCATTACCAATCGATTATACTGCTTGATTTTGTATCTTGGCGGAACGTAAACTTTCTATTATGTCTAAATTCTTCATTGACCCCAATATTGCGAGGGCAAAAACCATCGATACGAGCTTTTACCTAGATCCGGCTTGTTTGGAAAAAGCTAAGGAGCAAATTTTTGCACCTAGTTGGCAATATATTGGACATACAGGCATGGTGCCAAAAGCGGGGGATGCGCATCCATTTAGATTATTGGAAAATTATATCGACGAGCCTTTAGTGATTACAAAGGATGCAGCAGGTGACGTGCACTGTTTATCAAATGTATGTACGCATCGTGGTAATTTGATGGTGTATGAACCATGTACTGGCTTAAAACATTTGCGTTGTAAATACCATGGCAGGGCTTTTCATTTAGATGGAAAATTTATTTCTATGCCAGAGTTCAAAGAAGTAGAAAATTTTATTCCAGAGAACAATCATTTAACAGATTTGCCTTTGTATCAATGGGGGCCATTGTTATTTACACAAATTAAAAAAGGATTAGGTCCTGAATTGTTTTTTAAAGAGATGGAAGAGCGTATTGGATTTTTGCCCATTGACAAATTAGTGCATGATCCAAGTAGAACAAGTGATTATTATATTAAAGCGAACTGGGCTTTGTATTGTGAAAATTATTTAGAGGGATTTCATATTCCATTTGTGCATCCAGGATTAAACGCATTTTTAGATTTCAAAGATTATACGACGGATATTTTCAAGTATTCTAATTTACAAATTGGTGCTTCAAAATCTTCGGAGCATTGTTTTGAATTACCAGCAGGGCATGTAGATGCAGGAAAAAATATTGCTGCCTATTATTTTTGGGTCTTCCCGAATATGATGTTTAATTTTTATCCATGGGGCCTGTCTTTGAATATTGTTACACCGATAGATGCAGGCAATACCAAAGTCACTTTCCTAAGCTTTGTCTATGACGCCAGCAAACTAGATACAGGCGCAGGTGCTGGCTTAGATAGCGTAGAACAAGAAGATGAAGAAGTGGTACAGTATGTGCAACAAGGCATTCGCTCTCGTTTTTACCATTATGGAAGGTATGCGACCCATCGTGAACAGGGCACGCATCATTTTCATAGTTTGTTAGCGGAGTTTATGAATCAATCCTAATCAACTATCATCCGTTTAAATAATCGCCCCAAGTAACTTCAACGTTCCAATCTGGGCCCGAAGCAATATGGTATTTATCTGCCATGCTGCCTTGGTTCAAAGCAAAAGACAATTGCATTAA
>JBFYPO010000029.1:0-17046 GCA_041303215.1 Asinibacterium sp.
TTCACCATCAATTGTGTCGTAGCAATTAAAGAGGTTAATTTATTTTCTTGCATCCATGTTTTTAAATCTTGCATGGCTGCTTGCCTACTTAAGTTGTTCGCGTCTAATGTATAGGCATCCCACTGAAGCAATTGCAGTTCATTCAACTCTATGTTTGGATTTTGTTTGATCTTAATTGACAACCAATATAAAGATTCTAAAGTCCTGAGCGAAGTGGTACCTACTGCAATCATTTTATTGCTTGTATTGGATAAATAGTCAATGGTTGCTATATCGACATCAATGAATTCGGCGTGCATTAAATGATCATGATAGTCCTCTACTTTTACGGGCATGAAAGTGCCAGCGCCTACATGTAAAGTGATGAATTTTTTATCAATACCTTTTGCTTCAAGTGCATCAAAAATGCCCCTATCAAAGTGTAGTCCAGCTGTGGGAGCGGCAACAGATCCTTCTGCAATGGCATAGGTGGTTTGATAGCGATCCTTATCTGTTTCGTTAGCGGTTCTTTGTATATAAGGAGGTAATGGAATTTGTCCAACCAGTCCAATAATTTCAGAGAACACAATGGTGGGATGGTCCCATGAAAATTCAATAATAAAATGTCCTTCTTCTTGTGCGATTTTTTTTGCAGCTAAACGTATCGTGACACCATGATAGTCTAGATCTTTCTCAAGAAAAGTTGCCTTCCATTTTTTTGCACCACCGACTAAACATTTCCATTGCACTTTTTGGGTAGCTTGCATGGCCAATTGCACTGGGGTAAACGCTGCTGTAGGTTCTAAACAAAAAATTTCTATTTTATTATTTCTTTTACCTACTTGATCTACCTCGCTATTCTCCTCCTCATGTGTAAATGGGGCAGCTGTTTTATCAAATAATATTCTAGCAGCAATGACTTTACTGTTGTTAAAAAATAAACAATGGTCAGTTGGGATATAATGGGCAATCTCCTTGTACTGTGCTTCTGCAAGGATGGTCTGGTCCCAAATTAGTAGTTTACTGTCGGATCTATTTGCTGCCGGGGTATAGGCAATGCGCTCATCGGGCAATTCGTAATCAAAAGCGTCCATTTTCATCCGCCAAAATTAATCAATCTACTTGATTGCCCTCTATTTGGACTACTATATTGCTAAACATGCCTGATTTGTCCCTGTTTGCACAGCTTATAAACCCTTAAAAATGGGTTATCCACAGCTCTTAACACTCTATTTTCTAATAAATGGGCTCATTTTGGCTATAAGTCAATCTGGGCAAGCATATTAGCCCGGTTCATTTCTTGTGGAAAACTAGAAGGGGCTATTTGGCCTATAAAAGTGGTAAAAAGTGTTATTTTGTGTGAACAAGTGGTAAAATAAAGACCAAATTATTAACAAATGCAAGGTTTTCACGGAGAATATCAATCAACTATAGACGCGAAAGGGCGTTTCCTGGTTCCAGGTAGCTTGAAAAAGCAACTGGCAGAAGGAGAGACGCGCTTTATCGTTAGTAGAGGATTCGAGAAGTGCTTGACACTTTATCCGTTAAAAAGCTGGCAAGCGATTTTGGACAGAATTAGCCAATTGAATGACTTTGATCCCAAAGTGAGACAATTCCGTCGTCAGTTCTTGGGTGGAGCAACCGAAGTAGAGTTGGATAGCGCAGGACGTTTGTTATTGCCTCCAACTTTAAGAGAGTTTGCTTTACCTGGTAAAGAAATTGTATTAGCGGCAGCATTGGATCGTTTTGAAATTTGGGATGCAAGTACTTATAAACAGCTCTTTGAGGATTTCTCTGCAGATGCATTTAGCAATCTAGCGCAGGAAGTAATGGCAGGTATTAAAAATCAAGATTAAGGAAGATGACTTACCCTACATCCAACTTAAACACAGATTACCATATACCTGTTTTATTTCAAGAAACCATTGAGCATCTAAATATTATACCAGATGGTATTTATGTAGATGCCACTTTTGGTGGAGGAGGACATAGTAGAGGTATTTTATCAAAGTTGGGCCCGAAAGGAAAGCTCATTGCTTTTGATCAAGATGCGGATGCTAAGAAGAACTTGCCAGAGGATGATCGAATTGTTTTTGTACCTGAAAACTTTAGGTACATCCAACGATTCCTTCGCTTGAATAAAATTGACAAAGTGGATGGTGTCTTAGCCGACTTAGGCGTAAGCAGCCACCAGTTTGATGAAGGTTCAAGAGGTTTCTCTATTCGTTTTGATGGTCCCTTTGATATGAGAATGGATCAACGTCAAACGAGAACAGCAGCGCAAATTATAGAAAGCTATGCTGAAGCAGCACTACATAAAATGTTTGAGCAATATGGTGAAGTCACCAACGCTAAAACCCTAGCGAAACATATTGTCACACAAAGACGTCTATTAAAGTTATCTACCGTACAAGATTTTAAAACTTTAATTGCGCCAGTAGTAAAAGGAAATCCAAATAAATATTGGGCACAAGTATTCCAGGCTATCCGAATGGAAGTGAATGAGGAAATGATTGTGTTGAATGAATTTTTAGCGCAATTGTCGGAGGTGATCAAACCCGGTGGCAGAGCGGTAATTATCACGTTCCACTCGATCGAAGATCGAATGGTAAAAAATGCATTCAAAGTAGGACCTGACGAAGACGATGTGACCAACCCATTTCTTTCCATTAAGAAAGAAGTGCTTTGGAAGATCATAACAAAAAAACCTGTTGTGGCTTCTGAAAAAGAGATGAAAGAAAACAATCGAAGCAGAAGTGCAAAATTGCGCGCTGCCGAAAGAGTATAAACCGTATGTCCGTACCTGTAAAAAACAACCCTAAGTCTGCTATCAAAAGCATACTTAACTACGAATGGATTGTCCTGAACATTAGTTTCTTTTTGTTCTTGGCAGTACTAGCGATACTTTATATCGCCAACGGACACTTGACGGATAAAACGATCCGTAAAATCAACACCACAAAGAAGGAGATCAAGCAATTGCAATTTGAGTATAAAACACTTAAGGCAGATTTAATGCTTAAGAGTGAGTCTATCAATATTGAAAAAGCAATGGCACCTTATGGATTACAAGTATCCAAGGAAATGTCTATTCGCATTCCATTGGAAAAACGTTACGATTCTATTGACCTAAAAAATAAAGCCAAATAATGGATGTAAAACGCGACATACTTTGGAGAGTTTATTTGAGCTATATCCTAGTGGTAGTAGTATGTCTTTTTATTTTAGGCAAGGCTTTTTACATTCAGCAAGTGCAAGGTACTTATTGGAGAGGGTTGAGTGATAGCTTACACCAACGCATTATTGAAATCCCTGCAGATAGAGGTACTATCTATAGCGAAGATGGTCAAATGTTGAGTACTAATGTACCTCAGTTTGATATTTATATTGATTTTAGAGTAGCACCTTTACATGAAAAAGGAGGTAAATCCTTTAGAGAAAATATTGATTCTTTAAGTATTGCTTTAGCAGATTTATTTAAAGATCAATCAGCGAGTGATTATAAAGAGGGACTTACAAAAGCTTACGAAACAAAGGAGCCCAATTACGAATTAAAGAAGAAGGTTAATTATAAGCAGTATTTGCAAATGGCAAAATTTCCTTTGTTCCGATTGGGTAGGTATAAGAGTGGATTTATTGCACAAGAAAAAAATATTCGTTTAAATCCTTATCAAAACATGGCTTATAGAACCATTGGATTGGCAAGGGATCAGAACAAAGTGGGTCTGGAGTTATCTTATGATACTGTTTTAAATGGACGTAATGGAAAGCAATTGGTTCGTGCCATCGCGGGTGGTGTAACAGTACCGGTACAAGAAGGTGAGTTTGAAATTGAACCTGAAACAGGAAAAGACATTGTAAGTACACTAGATGTCTATATACAAGAAGTGACCACCAATGCATTGATGAAAATGATGATTGGAAACGAAGCACAACATGGCGTTGCGATGGTGATGGAAGTAAAGACAGGAAAAATTAAAGCCATTGCAAACTTAGGAAAGATAAGAGATGGACTATATGCAGAAGATTTGAATTACGCGATTACGCCTTCTGAGCCAGGATCTACATTTAAGTTGGTAACACTGATGCAAGCTTTAGAAGATGGTAAAGTTACCTTGAACTCTTCTATCAATTTAGAAGGAGGTGTTTGGCAAGTAGCAGGCAGAACGGTGTATGATTCAGAAAAGCATGGCAAGCATCAAGCAACAGTTTTGGAAGCATTTGAAGAAAGCTCAAATGTAGGTATGGCAAAAATTGCTGTGAATAATTACACCAATAATCCAGCAGCCTATTTTAAACATTTATCAAGATTAAGGTTAGATTCTTTATCTGGCATTGATTTAGTGGGTGAACGTAGACCACAGATTACAAGACCAGGGGATGCATTGTGGGGACCAACCACTTTGCCATGGATGGCTTTTGGTTATAATATTGCTATTGCACCTATTCAAACTTTAGCTGTTTATAATATGGTGGCTAATAACGGTGTCATGATGCGTCCTTATTTAGTGAATCGTATCCAAGAAGAAGGCAGGGTGATTAAGACCATCGATCCAAAAGTGTACAATGCACAAGTGTATAGCCCCGCCACCATTAAAGCAGCGAAAATTGCATTGGAGGGTGTTTGCATCAATGGTACAGGTAAATCTTTATTTAAGAATAGTCCATATAAAGTAGCTGGTAAAACTGGAACTGCTTTGGTGGCAAATGGAAACAAGGGATATGCAGATAAGATTTATCAATCTTCTTTTGCCGGTTATTTCCCTGCTGAAAATCCTCAGTATACGATTGTGGTGATTATTAAGAATAAGCCACATGCTTATCCGTTCTATGGCGCTTCTGTGGCGGGTCCAGTATTTAAAGAAATTGCGGACAGGTTGTATGTGACTTATATCCAAAATAAAATGGATCAAGCGCCAAGTTTTAATTTAAAAGACTCTCAGCTCTTTAATTATACAGTTGCAAAAACTTCTTTGAAGGCCATTGCTCAACAATTGTCTTTGCCTTATCAAGATTCAACACCAAATAATGCACAATGGGCAAAAGTGCAAGGTGCTGGAAGATCAGTAAAGGCGGGACAAGAAAGTCAATTGGCTACTGATAGTATTATGCCTAATATCAGTGGTATGAATTTAAAAGATGCATTGTGGTTATGTGAGAAAAAAGGATTGATTGTAAAGTGCAGTGGAAAGGGTAAAGTGGTTCGTCAAAGTATTGTACAAGGTCAATATATCCAAAGAGGTCAACAAATTTTAATTGAATTGAATTAAGCAATATGATAACATCGTTACAACATATCTTATTTGGAGTTGCTTTAAGAGAAGTGATAGGTCATACCAATCAAGAGATTGTTGACTTGCAAATTGATTCAAGATTAGTCAAAAAAGGAACTGTATTTGTTGCGATAAGAGGCGTACAAGCCGATGGCCATCATTTTATTGATACGGCTATTGAAAAAGGCGCAACTGTAATTGTTTGCGAGCAATTGCCTCCCGTTACAAAAGAAGGGGTGACTTATATTGTAGTTGCTAATACTCAAGAAGCGGTGGCTTTGATGGCGCATCAGTTATATGAAGCGCCTTCAGCTAAAATCAAATTAGTAGGGGTGACAGGTACAAATGGTAAGACAACTGTAGCTACTTTATTATTTAAGTTGTTTACTGAAATGGGGTATAAATGTGGTTTAGTGAGTACGGTACAAAATCAAATTGGCTCAACCATTGTTCCGGCGACACATACTACTCCTGATGCAATTAGATTGAATGCTTTATTGGCGGATATGGTAGCCGAGGGTTGTACTCATGTGTTTATGGAATGTAGTAGTCATGCTATTCATCAACATCGTATTACTGGTTTGCAATTTACTGGGGCTGCTTTTACCAATATTACGCATGATCATTTAGACTATCACGAAACATTTGAGGAATATGTACGCGTAAAAAAAGCCTTCTTTGATCACTTACCTACGACTGCATTTGCCATTACAAATTTAGATGATCCAAATGGCGCTGTGATGTTGTCTGAAACAAAGGCAAAACAATTTACATATGCTTTACATGCGCCTGCTACCTATAAAGGAAAAATTTTAGAAAATCAATTGACAGGTTTGGTATTGAATGTGAATGAAGTAGAGGTGCACTGTCGTTTGATTGGCACATTCAATGCCTATAATTTTTTAGCTGTTTTCGGAATTGCAGTTCAATTAGGAGAAACGGTAGAAAATGTATTAACTGTATTGAGTGCTTTAACGGGTGCAGAAGGAAGATTTGATTATATCATCAGTGATGTGCAAACTATTGGCATTGTAGATTATGCACATACGCCTGACGCTTTGCAAAATGTTTTAGAAACAATCGCGAAGTTAAAAAAGGGGGGAGAGACAGTGATTACTGTGGTAGGATGCGGTGGAGACAGAGATAAAACTAAAAGACCAGTGATGGGTCAAGTAGCTTGTGACTTAAGTGATAAAGTATTTTTTACAAGTGATAATCCACGTTCGGAAGATCCAAATGAGATTATTAAAGATATGGAGCAAGGGCTAAGTAGTGCTGCTAAAAGAAAGTATATCAATATCGTAGATCGTTATGAAGCGATTAAGGCAGCGGTAAGCTTTTCAAAACCTGGAGATATTATTTTAATTGCAGGGAAAGGTCACGAAAAATACCAAGATGTAAAAGGGGTAAAGCATGATTTTGACGACAAGCAGATTTTGCAAAATATTTTTAACTCATTCGCTAAATAATTTATATGCTGTATCAATTGTTTTCATGGCTAGACAAGTCTTTTAATATTCCTGGAACAGGAATGTTTCAATTCTTGACTTTTAGAATTGCAATGGCAATTTTATTGTCTTTATTCATTGCTACAGTATATGGGAAAAAAATGATTTTGTTTTTACAGAAAAAACAAATTGGAGAGAGTGTGAGAGAGCTAGGTTTAGCCGGAGAACAGCAAAAGAAGGGAACGCCAACCATGGGCGGGATCATCATTTTAATGAGTATATTAATACCTACTTTATTATTTGCCAATTTAGACAAAGTGTATATCCGTTTGATGGTGCTTTGTACTGTTTGGTTAGGGATCATTGGTTTTTTAGATGATTATTTTAAAATTCGTGCAAGAAAAGACGCCCAAGAAAAGGGCGAAGCTTATAAAAAGAAAAACAGTGATGGCTTAGCAGGGATTTCTAAAGTGATTGGACAAGTCGGACTAGGTATCATTATTGGCGTGACTTTGTATTTTAGTAATGCGGTTACCGTAGAGCGAGAAATTGTTGCACCTACTGTTGCTGCAAGTTTAGCAAAAGGTGAAAAAGTGGCAAAAGGTGCTGATGTGGTGGTAAGAACGATTAATGGAGAAGAGCGCCGATTTGTAAAAGTTAAAACGCCAATCACCACTATTCCTTTTGTTAAAAATCATGAATTCAATTATAGTAAGTTGATTAGCTGGATGGGCCCAGGAGCAGAGAAGTATACTTGGATTGTCTATATATTGGTGGTCACTTTTATTATCACCGCGGTTTCTAATGGCGCAAATATAACAGATGGATTAGACGGATTAGCGGCTGGTGTGAGTGCCATCATTGGCGCTGCCTTAGGTGTATTTGTGTATGTAAGTGGCAACTATGTTTTTGCAGATTACTTAAATGTGATGTACATCCCTAACCTTGGAGAGTTGTCCATTTTTGTGGGTGCTTTTGTGGGTGCTTGTATTGGATTTTTATGGTACAATGCTTATCCAGCACAGGTTTTCATGGGTGATACGGGAAGTTTAGCACTAGGAGGTATCATTGCATCTTTAGCAATTATTGTACGTAAAGAATTATTAATTCCAATTTTCTGTGGGGTGTTTTTGATCGAAAATTTAAGTGTCATTATTCAAGTAGGCTACTTTAAATACACCAAGAAAAAATATGGCGAAGGACGTCGTGTGTTTTTAATGAGTCCATTACATCACCATTATCAAAAGAAAGGATTCCATGAAAGTAAAATTGCTGTAAGATTTTGGATCATCACCATACTTTTAGTAGTTACCTCAATCCTAACCTTAAAAACAAGATAAATTGGCTAAAAAAATTGTCATATTAGGTGCTGGAGAAAGCGGTGTAGGAACTGCTTTATTAGCGAAGCAAAAAGGGTACGATGTATTTGTGTCTGATGCGAGTGCAATTCAACCAGTATTTAAAGCTGAGTTAGATGCAAGCAATATTCCCTATGAATCAGGCACTCATGATGTGGCAAGAATTTTAGCAGCAGATGAAGTGATGAAGAGTCCTGGCATACCAGGAAAAAATGAATTAGTACAACAAATTCGTGCAAAAGGTATACCTGTGATTAGTGAGATTGAATTTGGCTTCAGGTATAAAGGCGATAGCAAGATTGTTGCGATTACTGGAAGTAATGGAAAGACGACTGCTACTTCTTTGCTATTTCATATTTGCAAGGTGGCAGAAGAAGATGTAGCAGTGGTGGGCAATATTGGTTTTTCATTTGCAAGACAAATTGCTATGGATCCTAAAGCGCTATATGTGATTGAAGTGAGCTCTTTTCAGTTAGACGACATTGATACATTTAGACCAGATATCGCTATTCTATTAAATATTACAGAAGATCATTTAGACAGATATAATTATCAGTTCGAAAAATATGTAAAAAGCAAGTTTAGAATTATTGAAAATCAAACAGAAAAAGACTGCTTTATTTATTGCATAGACGACGAAGTGATCACTAAGCAATTAGAACTACTAACTACACATACTAACCTACTACCATTTTCTATGAAACAAGAATTAAAAAAAGGCGGCTACATCAAAAATGATCAAATGATGTTAAAAATCCAAGAAGAAAGAGTCACAATGAGTATCTATGACTTCGCCTTAAAAGGTAAGCATAATGCTTATAATACAATGGCTGCTAGCATTGCTGCGACTACATTGGGCATCAGAAAAGAAAAAATTCGTGAAGCGGTGAGCAATTTCCATAGTCTAGAGCACAGAATGGAATTTGTGGCAACAGTGAAAGGTGTTGACTTTATCAATGATAGTAAAGCTACCAATGTAAATAGCACTTGGTATGCTTTAGAAAGTATGCAAAAGCCTACTGTTTTAATTTTAGGTGGAGTTGATAAAGGAAATGATTATGAATTGGTGGCAGATTTAGTGAAAGAAAAAGTGAAAGCAATCATTTGCATGGGAACGGATAATGAAAAGTTGATTTCATTTTTTAAAGATAAAGTAGCTCAGATCATAGAAGTAGATTCTGCAAAGAAGGCAGTGAATGCTTCATTTAAATTAGCAGAAAAAGGGGATGTGGTTTTATTGAGTCCAGCTTGTGCAAGTTTTGATTTATTCAAAAATTACGAAGACAGAGGTCATCAATTCAAGGAAAGTGTAAAAGAATTATAATAATGTTTAAAGAAACCACAGATAAATTGTTTTCACAAATGCCTTCTATTGGAGGCATGCGAGAGCATTTAGACCAACGTACCCGAGGGGATAAATATATTTGGGGTTTAGTCATTTTATTATCCCTAATCTCTATATTGGTAGTATATAGTGCAACCGGTTCCTTGGCATATAAAATGTATCGTGGTAACACAAGTTTTTATTTATTCAAACAAATCATATTCACCTTAATTGGCTTGTTAGTTGTTTTTGGGCTGCATCGGGTCAACTATACTGTATTTTCTAGAGTAGCCACTATTTTATTCATGCTGTCCATTCCTTTGTTGATCTACACATTATTCTTTGGCGCTAAAATTAATGAAGGAAGTAGGTGGATTAAATTGCCCATTATTAATTTAACGATTCAGAGTAGTGATGTTGCCAAATTGGCTTTGTTCATGTATATCTCCAGGGTATTGAGTAAAAAACAAGAAGTCATTAAAGATTTTAGAAAAGGATTTTTACCTGTGATTATACCTGTTTTTATTATTTGTGGTTTAATTATGCCAGCCAATTTATCAAATGCGTTGTTGACTGGTGCTACTTCTTTGTTATTGTTATTTATTGGAAGGGTAAGCTTTAAACATATTTTATTAACTATTGGTATCGCCATGATCCCGATCGTCATCATTATTAGTGTGGCGATAGCTACGCATAAATCTAATGAAGGAACGAGTGATGGAGGCAAGCCAGTGGTGGCTGAGTCTTTAAAAAGTTGGGGTCGATTTGGAACCTGGGTAAACCGTGTTCAAGATTTCATGTATGCTAAAGATAGCGAAGAACCTTATCAAGTGCAACAGGCAAAAATTGCCATTGCAAATGGAGGTATTTTTGTTGGACTAGGTCCAGGCAATAGTCAACAAAGAAATTTCCTGCCACAAGCATATAATGATTTTATTTATGCAGTCATTATAGAAGAGTATGGTTTATTAGGTGGGGCTTTTATCATATTTATATACTTAGTTTTTTTATTTAGATGTATTCGAATATTTAGAAAATGTCCTTATGCGTTTGGCGCATTCTTAGCATTAGGATTGAGTTTTACATTGATCATACAAGCGGTCGCAAATATGGCGGTTAACGTGGCTATTGTGCCGGTAACAGGGGTGACCCTTCCTTTATTAAGTATGGGAGGAAGTTCCTTCATTTTTACTTGTTGTTCTATCGGTTTGATATTGAGTGTAGCAAGAAACGTAGAACAAATGGAAGGGAAGGCGCCAGTTGAAACAGAAATAGAAATTCCAAACGAAAATATTGATCCAGTTAATGCCTAGTCAAGCAAATACACCATTGCGTTTGATCATCGCCGGCGGCGGGACAGGAGGACATATTTTTCCTGCTATCGCTGTGGCACAGGCTATTCAAAAAATTCAGCCAGACGCGGCTATTTTGTTTGTGGGGGCTTTAGGTAAAATGGAAATGGAAAAAGTGCCACAAGCGGGTTATGAAATTGTGGGCTTAACAATTGCTGGATTAAATCGTCAAAATATTTTTAAGAATTTGACATTGCCTTTTAAATTGATGAAGAGTTTTATACAAGTAAAAACCATTTTTAATCAATTTAAACCCAATGCGGTATTTGGTGTGGGGGGGTATTCAAGTTTTCCTGTTTTAAAATATGCCCAAGCAAGAGGCATTCCTACTTTTATCCATGAGTCGAATGCTTTTGCAGGCAAGGCGAATCAATGGCTAGGAAAAAATGCCACTAAAATTTTTACCGGTACCAAAGGCATGGAACAATTTTTTCCTGCACATAAAATACAGCTAACAGGCAATCCTGTTAGACAAAACATTGCTCATATTGAAATAGATAAAGAAGCTGCCTTGTTGAAATTTGGATTACAACCAAATCGTTTTACGCTATTGATCATTGGAGGAAGTCTTGGGGCTGCTTCTATCAATAAAGCTATCCAACAAAATTTAGCCAATTTTGAAAAAGTAGGCATCCAATTGATCTGGCAAACTGGCAAACCTAATGCTGCCGATTATCAATCTGCAGCAAGTAGTTTTAACCATGTATTTGTAGACAGCTTTATCAATGATATGTCTGCTGCTTATGCTGCAGCTGATATGGTGGTGAGTCGATCTGGAGCTATGGCGGTTGCGGAGATTGCAATGACGGGCAAGCCATGCATTTTTGTACCCTATCCTCATGCAGCCGAAGATCATCAAACATTTAATGCGAAAGCATTGGTAGCAGAAAAGGCTGCAACAATGATAGCAGATAAAAATGTAGTCACTGATTTATTCCCAATGATTACTAAGTTGATTTCTGATAAAATAGAATTGAATGAAATGCAATTAAAAATTCAATCCTATGCATGGAAAAATGCAGATCAAGTGATTGCCGCAGCAATAATTAACGAAATAGAATTTAAATAGAGCATATAATATGAACCCATTAACAAACCTGAAACGTATTTATTTTATTGGTATTGGCGGTATTGGCATGAGTGCTTTAGCTAGGTATTTTAATACGCAAGGCGTCCTTGTTTCAGGTTATGATAAGACACCAACAGCATTAACGGATAGTTTAGAGGAAGAGGGTATTCAAATTCATTTTGAAGATGATTTATCTAAGCTGGATAAAGAGGCGACCGTGGTGGTGTATACACCAGCTATCCCTGCAGAACATAAGGAGTTAAATTTTTATAAAGACAATGGCTATTTAGTAGTGAAGCGTAGTGATGTTTTACAATGGGTGACAGAAAATGCATTTACAATTGGTATTGCAGGCACGCATGGTAAGACGACTACGACCTCTATGACCGCACATATATTAAGACATACAGGGTATGGCTGTAATGCATTTTTAGGAGGTATTGCTTCTAATTATGATACTAATTTTTGGAGTCATGAAAGGAATGTGGTGGTGGTTGAGGCTGACGAGTATGATAGAAGTTTTTTAAAATTAGCACCCAATATTGCAGTAATCACTGCAGTCGATCCAGATCATTTAGATATTTATGGAACAGCAGAAGAAGTATTAAAAGCATTTGGTCAGTATGCAGATAAGATTAAGCCAGGTGGTGTTTTGATTCAAAAATTAGGCACTACTGTCGAAACTAATTCAAACGATAAAACCATTGCTACTTATGGGTATAATCAAGAGGGTGCGTCTTATCATACTAGCAATTTAAAAGTGGTGGACGGTTCTTATGTTTTTGATCTAGTGCATCCTGCAGGTGAACTGCAGAATGTGGTATTGAATATGGGCGGTTTGCATAATGTAGAAAATGCTACAGCTGCCATTGCAATTGCATTATACTTAGGTATAGACGAAACAAAAATAATTGCAGCAGTAGCAGCATTTAAGGGAGTGAAACGTCGCTTTGAGTATAAGCTTAAAACAGCTGCCAAGGTATTGATTGATGATTATGCACATCATCCAGAAGAATTAAATGCATTAATTAGTGGTGTAAGAAGTATTTATCCAGACGAAAAAATGGTATTAGTTTTTCAACCTCATTTATATAGTAGAACCCAGGACCAAGCAGCAGGTTTTTCCGCTACATTGGATCAGGCGGATGAAGTTATTTTATTACCTATTTATCCAGCAAGAGAATTGCCTATTCCTGGAGTGACAAGTGAAATGTTATTGAATGGAATGAGCTTGGATAAAAAACAAGTGATGTCTAAAGATCAATTATTAACATGGGCTGCAAATACCAATGACAAATTAATAGTGATGGCAGGTGCAGGAGATATAGATGTTTGTATCAATCAAATTCAAGAGATCCTTACAAAGTAGTACATGAAGCAATGGCAAAAAATAGTAATTAGGGTTTTGTGGAGCATCGCTGCTGCTGCATTGATTGTGCTTTTTGTGGTTGCATGGAAAGCAAAGAATGAAAAGAAATTAACAGACATTCAAGTTGAGTTAGTGGGAGAGAGTGCACAAGCTTTATTCATGGATGAAATAGCCATTCGTGCCATTTTAAATGAGCAAGGGATTCATGTGGGCTTACCCATTGATCGTATTAATTTGACGCAGCTAGAACATTTTATTGAAAAAACAGAATGGGTAAAAAATGCAGAGTTTTTTATTGACAATAAATTGGTTTTAGAAGCCAAAATTGAACAAAGAATTCCAATTGCGAGGGTCTTTACTGCAAATGGAAATTCATTTTATATTGATAAGGAGGGTTGGAGACTTCCGTTGAAACAATTGACGGTGTTGAATTTACCCGTATTTACTGGCTTCCCAACGGATCAGACAAAATTATCAAAACCAGATAGCGCATTGTTAAAAGACGTCTTATTTTTTGCAAAGACCATTCAGAAAGACAGTTTCTTTATGGCCCAGGTGGCTCAAGTGAATATCGAACCTAATGGTAATTTTCAGATGGTACCAGCTTTAGGGGATCATATTGTTTTAATTGGTAAAGTGGATCATTTAGAAGACAAGTTGAATAGGCTCTTTACATTTTATAAAAAAGTATGGGTGGCTGCTGGTGTTAATGCCTATCAAGTGATTGATTGTAGGTTTGATCATCAGGTAGTGGCTTTGAAGAAAGGACTTCAACCCATTGAATTTTCTGGAAGCTTTATCTGGCCAACTGGGGATAGTACCATGGCACAAGCAACTGCTACATCTTTAGATAAAACTATTATTGAGGATACAACAAAGCCTACCCAGCCTGCACTTGTGCCCGTTACACCTGTTAAGGTTGCGCCAGTTAAAGCAGCACCTGTTAAGGTAGCTTCCGCCAAATTACCTTCTAAGTCAACAAAGGCAAAAGTTCAAACAAAAGCCAATAAATCAAAGGCGAAATTGAACAATAAACCTAAAAATAAATCGTTAAATAAAAAGACAAAGACTGCAAAGGCGGTAATGCCTAAGAAGTCAAAGTCTCCAACTAAGAACAACTAACAACTAAAACCTATAAAAATGAGTCAGAACGATTCTCCCATCATTGTGGGTCTTGACATTGGTACAACAAAAATTGCAGCGATTGCCGGCAGAAAGAACGAGTTTGGTAAATTAGAAATCCTGGGATTTGGTCGTGCGAATAGCAATGGGGTTCAACATGGTCAAGTATTGAATATTGATCAAACTATCAAAGCGATTCAACAAGCTTTGCAAAATTGTCATTTAAGTAATCCAGATTTAGAAATCCACGAAGTATATGTGGGTATCGCTGGTCACCATATTAAGAGTTTACAAACAAGAGGAGATCAAGTAAGACAAGACGCTGAAAATGAGATCCAAGCTTGGGAGATTGAGCAATTGATCAACAATCAAAGAAAAACATTTATCCCTGCAGGAGATCAAATCATTGACGTTATCCCTCAGGAATTTCATGTAGATAACAACCAAAATATCAAGGATCCAGTGGGTGTAAATGGCGTTAAAGTTGGCGCTAATTTCCACATCATTACTGGGGATAGAAATGCCATCCGCAATATCAATCGTTCTGTGGAGAGAAGCGGTTTAATTACCAAAGATTTAGTGTTGCAACCATTGGCTTCTGCGAGTGCGGTGATGAGCGATATAGACATGGAAGCAGGGGTGGCTATTTTAGATATTGGTGGTGGTACAAGTGACCTTGCCGTATTTTATGATGGTATCTTAAAGCATACTGCTGTAATTCCATTTGGTGGAGAGAATATCACCAATGATATTAGAATGGGATTGGGTGTATTGAAGAGTCAAGCAGAAGCAATGAAAGTACAATTTGGTAGCGCTTTATCTGATGAAGCAAAAGCCAATGCTTATGTGACTATCCCAGGATTAAAAGGGATGCCTGCAAAAGAAATCAGTGTGAAAAATTTGGCTGCAATTATCCAAGCAAGGATGAGCGAAATACTTGATTTTGTAACCTATCATTTAAAGCAAGTTGGATTAGATAGCCGTATGTTAAATGGCGGTGTAATCTTGACTGGTGGTGGTTCTCAGTTAAAGCACTTGATTCAATTGACAGAATATATTACAGGTTTGAATGCAAGAATTGGTTTGCCAAACGAACATTTAGCACCGAATCATATTGATGAATTAAAAAAGCCAATGTACTCTACTTGTATCGGTTTGATTTTGAAAGGATACAATGATTACGAGCAAAATTATAAAGTATTTACAGAGACCTATAAGAAGGTAGAAGTGCCTAAATCTTTGACTGTAAATGCAGCCGCAGCTACACCCAATCAAGGCTATCAAAGAACGATGCCTCAGCCAGTAGCAACGACTGTGTCAGAAGAACAAATTGAAAAAAGAAAGAGTAAGTTCTGGGATCGTTTCAAGAACAACTTGATCGAGATTTTCAACGAAGAAGAAGACAAACCTTTGGCATAAAAATTACCCACATATCGTTTATAACTTATAGAATATAATCGATTGAAATCAAGTAATTTAGATCCAATTACGACTAACTCACCTAACTATAAAAACAATTTCGAATGATTCAATTTGACTTACCCAAGCAAAAATCATCCATCATCAAAGTTCTTGGTGTTGGCGGCGGTGGAAGCAATGCCGTTAATTTTATGTTCCAACAAGATATTGAAGGGGTAGATTTTATCATATGCAATACAGATTCTAAGGCAATTGAACAAAGCCTTGTGCCCAATAAAATTCAATTAGGACCACATTTGACCCAAGGTTTAGGTGCTGGTGCGGATCCATCTGTAGGGAAAATGGCCACAGAAGAATCTTTAGAAGAAATTAAGCGCATATTAGAAGTGAATACCAAAATGGCATTCATTACAGTGGGTATGGGCGGTGGAACTGGTACTGGTGGAGCACCGATTATTGCAAAAATCTGTAAGGATTTAGGCATCTTAACGGTAGGTATTGTAACGACTCCTTTTGGTTTTGAAGGGCCACGTCGTCAAAAACAAGCAGAAGAAGGGATCAACGAATTGAAACCTTATGTAGATACTTTATTGGTGATTTCTAATGACAAATTGCGTATGCAATATGGTAATTTGAAAATGAAAGAAGCATTCACCAAAGCAGACAATGTGTTGGCAACTGCTGCAAAATGTATCACGGATGTAATCAATAGCCGTGGTCATATTATTGTAGATTTCGCGGATGTTTGTACTGTGATGAAAAATGGCGGTGTAGCAATTTTAGGCAAGGCAGAAGTGGCTGGAGAAAATAGAGCTGAAAGAGCCATCGAAGAAGCATTGAATTCACCTTTATTGAATGACAATGATATTAAAGGCGCAAAATGGATTTTATTAAATATCAATAGTGCAGAAGGGGATTACGAGTGTAGCATGGATGAATTAGAAACCATCAACACTATTTTACGTGCACGTACAGGTGAACACAGTGATGTGATCATGGGTATGGGCTATGATGAGACTTTAGGGGACAAATTAGGCATCACTTTAATTGCTACAGGATTTGAACATAAGGATCCATTTAAAAAAGAGGCAGTAAAAGAAGTTGAAGCGCCAGTGGAAGAAAAAATTGTGATGACTTTGCAGTCAGAGCAACAAACGCCTGAAGCGCCGATTGCACCAGTTGCAGAGGCAAATGAACCAGAAGCTTTAGCAGAAGTGGAGCAATTGGTTGAAACTCCAGAAGAAGAAACAATAAGTTTCGAACTTGCTCCAACTTTACAAGAATTTGAAATGCCTGAAATGAGTAATGTATATGTTTCAGCACCTGATTTTGA
>JBFYPO010000030.1:0-4417 GCA_041303215.1 Asinibacterium sp.
ACGAAGCGGGCATTTTTTTAGTAAAGCCCCAGAAATTTTTTGTTCTTTGTTGACCACCTATTTTACGATAGGTCAATTGCACAAATTCCCTCCATCCCGTAATCTGTCTTACAATACCTTCAATACTATTGATAGGCGCTTTTCCTTTCTGATAAGCAATCAATAAGGCTTGTAAAAATTCATCTGGCTGTAGGAGTCCAACATTCAACAATGGGCTTAGAACGCTGTGAAATAAAGTTTTCTCTGCCACCACCATAGCATCTTCATAGATACCAAATTGATCCAGCTTTTCTGCAATAAATTGCTCCATTGCTTTTTTAGCGTCCAAATGTGTAATAGGATAGTATAGCTGCTTATCTGCTTTTGTAAAGGGCGCTTCGAATTTGCCAGGATTATTTTTAAAATTTGTATTAATATATTGCTTCGCTTCTTCGATATAACTATTGGATTCAAAAAAATGAATGGACGGGATGCTGGTATTTTTTGGAATTTTTTTTCTGTTTTCGACATCGAAACTCCATTGCCCTCCAACGGGACTTCCGTCTTTTTCAATTAGGATATTTCTTTTTTTGCGCTGCTCTGTATAAAAGCTAGTTTGAAAATAGGTCTTTTTATTACCCAGTAATTCAACGTCTTTTGCAAGATTATTTAAAAAATTGGGACTAGGAAGATAGGTGAGCTCGATATTATTTTCCTTTACGGCCTTTTTTAATTGTTGATCTATCCATGCATCACAGGGGTCGTATAATTTTATTTTTTCAACACCTATTGATTGTAAGGTGTTCACTAAAATCGAAATTTTTGAATTTTTATGCTGCGCCTCTATATAATGACATGTAAACCCATCTTGCCTTAGTTGATCAGTATAATATTTCATCGAAGCCCTATGGAAAAGTAGTTTTTGCTGATGAAACTGATATTGAAGAAAAAAGAGATCAGATTCAATGATGTAAAAATCACCACCACCCATACCTAATTTGGACTGGGCATAAAGTTGATGGGGAAATACGAATTGAACTTGCATCTATTTTAAACATTTTACAACTAAAATTGTTCAATAACTAACACTATTAATGGACATCAATGAATACCAGCTATGGGACGCTTTTGGAACAGGTCAATGCCTATCAACCCGGAAAATACAACGCTACAAGAAATTATACCAATGGCGCAGTAACGGCTTGGTCACCCTATATCTCTAGGGGTTTTCTAAGCCCTGTTATTGTCATGGAGCAACTTAGATCAAAATATACTAAGCAAGAATGGATAGGCTTTATGCAGCAAATGGCATGGAGGGAATACTTTCAAAGGGTATGGCAAGCAAAAGGAGATCAAATTGTACAAGATCTAAAATCTGCCCAGTCAAACAAACTATTACAAGGATTGCCCCGTCCAATTTATGCGGGCAATACAGGCATCATTGCCCTTGACGAGTCTATCCATCATTTGTATGAACATGGTTACATGCACAATCATGTTAGAATGTACGTAGCTATGTTGCATTCAAATATTTTCAAAGCTGCTTGGCTAATAGGTGCAAAATGGATGTATGCACATTTATTAGATCATGATCCTGCTGCTAATTTTTTAAGTTGGCAATGGGTAGCGGGTACGTTTAGTAGTAAACAGTATATTGCCAATCAAGAAAACATTAATAAGTACACCGGCACAAATCAAAGGAATACTTTTTTAGATACAACTTATGAAAATGTAACAACTGCTATTTTCAATTCAACAGGCCAAATTCAATCAAAGAGGACTGAGGTATGGTCTACTTCCTTAGAACAACATTTTGAAATTGACACAACAACTATTTTGCAAAATATAAAAAAGGTACATCAGGCATCTATATTCGATGAACATAAAATGGAGCCTACTCAATCCTTTTGTATTTATAATAGTTTTAACCTTGATCCATTATGGCATGACAGTGAAGCAGCCAATCGTATTCTACTATTGGAGCCAGCACATTTTAATGCCTTTCCGGTGACAGAGAAAGTGTTACATTTTGTAGTTGACCTAGCCAAAAAGAACATACCTCATCTACAAATTTTCATTGGTCATTTTGACGAATTATTGAAAATAATTCAATCGAGCAAAGGCCATGCAGCTATTGATAATAGCACTTATAAAGTTCAGGTCTATTATAAGGAACACCCTACGACCATTCATTATCAAGGTATTCAAGAACAAAGAGATTGGCTGTTTCCGGAAGTGACTGGATATTTTCCTAGCTTCTTTGGTTATTGGAAAAAATGTGAACGATATTTAAAATAAAAAAACGCTCCGAAATTTCGGAGCGTTTTTGAGCATGCTATGCTTTAGTGTATTGCTATTATTGAATCCATTTTTTAAACAGTTTCAAATTGATGTATTATTTCTTTCGCTCTATATCTCTATTTAATTCATCTATATCTACAGAACGCTCTGTATGATCCCCTAATAAATATTTAGAAAAATAGTCTGCAGTTCTCCAGAACCAATATTCATTCATGTCGCCAAAGCCATGTCTTTGTGTTGGCAAGATCAACATATCAAATCTTTTATTGGCTTTAATCAATGCATTCACTACCCTTAATGTATTTGCTGGGTGTACATTGTTGTCTATTTCGCCATGAATCAATAATAATTTACCTTTTAAATTTTTTGCAAGTTCTGGATTCTTATCAATCATATAACTGAAAGTTGTGTCTCCTTTTTCAGAAATATTTTCTTTCACGCCATGGTGTTTTTCACTCCACCATCTGTTGTATACACTATTGTCATGGTTGCCAGCATTACTTACAGCCACTTTAAAGATGTCTGGGTAAACCAACATGGCAGCTGTACTCATAAATCCACCACCACTATGACCATGAATACCCACTTTATTACGATCAATGAAAGTAAATCTATCCGCCAATTGCTCAATCGTAGCTTTTTTATCTGCTAAGCCATAATCTCTTAAGTTGCCATACCCATAATTGTGGTACCACTTGCTTCTTGCAGGGTGGCCGCCTCTGTTACCCATAGTCACTACCACAAAACCTAATTGAGCTAAACGGTCAATACGATCCATCCCCTTACTAAATGTTTTATTTACTGACTCTGTCTGTGGTCCAGGATAAACGTATTCAATGATTGGATATTTTTTAGTGCTATCAAAATCATATGGCTTATACATTACACCATATAAATCTGTAATACCGTCATCTGCTTTTACTTTAAATGTTTCTGGAAATTTATAACCAGTAGCAAAAAGACTTTTTAAGTCAGCTGTTTCTAAATCCATGATTTTTCTACCGTCAGCACTATGTAAACTTGATACAGGTGTTGTGTTGACCCTAGATGCGGTATTGACAAAATAAGTATTGTTGTCATTTAAATTAACACTATGATCAAAATTACCTGCATTCAACAACTGCAATCCTGTTCCATCTAGGTTGATTTTGTAAAAGTGCATATAGTAAGGATCTTCCTTTCCCCCGCCCACTAATGATTCCCTTCCATTGGCTCTAAAAAATACGACTCTTTTTGCTTCATCTACACCCACTACTTCTTCAACATGCCAAGCACCTTCTGTAATTTGATTTTTTAATTTTCCTTGACCATCGTATAAATATAAATGCGCCCAGCCATCACGCTCACTCCATTCAATTAATTCGGCACCATTTTTAATCAATTCTGGTTTTTTAATTTCAATCGAAGTGTTCATTGCTTCGGCAACCACTACTTTAACTTCCCCAGTTGTTGTATTAACAACACATTGGTCAATCTTTTTTAAATCACGACTAGTTCTAGCAAGATACAGTTGATCATTCGTGCCTAACCAAATCATTGGACGGAATTCATCATCTCTTGTATTGGCTGCAGCAGACTTGTTCCAAAGTGCAATATCTTGATCTTTATATTGAGAGACATTGATTTCTTTGTTCGTATAGTTGATCATATCTACCAACATCAAATGATCTACAGGTGCTTCTTTTTCGCCAGGCATCCAATACTTGTAAGTTTCAAGTGTTGGTCTTGGATCTGCGATGCTATTGATTACCCATAAATCTTTTACTTTCCTGTTATCTACTTTTACAATGGCAAATTGCTTGCTATTTTCACTCCAGTAGCCAAATACAGGCTTCCTTTTATTTTTATTTTTCTCTACATCCACATTGGTTTCACCGCCTCCACCTGCACCGCCTTCGTTATGCCAACTGAAGTTTTGAATGCCATCCTTTGTAATTTGAACCTCAACAATTGTACTATCAGCTTCATTGATCAAAGCTTTTTCATAGTTTGCTTTGTCCATGTAGTATAAATTATAATTTCTTCCAAAGACTACCTTAGATTGGTCTGGGGCCATATTCGCCCAGCTTGGCTTTCTTTTTGGCTTCTTAAAATCAACTAATTCGTTAAGTTGAGCTGTATTTAAATTGTATTCAAA
>JBFYPO010000031.1:0-3840 GCA_041303215.1 Asinibacterium sp.
GATTGTTAAATAGCAGATGCCTTCTTGTTCATAAATTGATACAGTTTTTATGCTATAATTTTTTAACTTACTCTTCATAAAAACTGGTCCATGGCAAATCGTAGAAATTTTATTCAAAAAAAATAGGGCGCAAATTTTGCGCCCTATTTTTTTTGCCAACGATACTATTTATTTTATCGTAGGATAAGTGATGCCCAATTGCTCTAAATAAGTATTGTATTTACTTGGATCGTAATAAAACTTTTCGAGTTGTGTTCTGTAATTACCTTGTATTTCTTTATTCAAATGAATTGCTGGTGGATCATTTTTTGTAATGAATGGGATATACTGCACTTCTTTAGTTTGTACCTCTTTAAAATATTTTTTAGCATCTGCCACTAGACTTGGTTTAGTAAATAAATCCAATAAAGTCATTGCAGTAGCTTCTGCACCAACCAAAGATCCTTTGTGCGCAATAGGCGTCGCCATAGCAATAGCATCTGCCCAATGGTGCCCCTTGGTGCCTGGAATATTTGCAGGGTACCTTAACACAATGGTTGGAAGATTCCAGGAGATATCTGCAATGTCATCCGATCCGCCACCCCATGAAAAACTAACTGAACCCTTTAGACTATCAATCGAAGTTCTTAAACCATCAATTGGATTACCCTGTTGATCCTTCTTTGGCGCTTCCACTAATTTTTGTACTCCTTTTGCCAATGCAATATCCTTGTCGTCCCAAATAGGCATGCCTACTTTTTTAATATTAGCAAACATCGCTTCGGCTAGTGGTTTATTAAAATGTCCTGGCCATGCCGTACCTAAAATTTGATGCTTCACTTTGGTGTTGGTCATCATAGCGGCCCCTTCTGCAATTTTGATGCCTGACTCATAATTCATTTTGATATCCTCATAAGTACGCTCTCTAAAATAATACCACACACTTGCTTTACTTGGCACTACATTCGGCTGATCTCCTCCATCTACAATCACATAATGAGATCTATTGGTAGGTTTTAAATGCTCTCTTTTAAAGTTCCATCCTACGTTCATTAATTCTACTGCATCCAACGCGCTTTTAGCTCTCCATGGTTGACCTGCAGCATGTGCGGCTTCTCCTTCAAAATCAAAACGTACACTTACCAAACCATTGCCGCCATTATCACCATAACTTGAATTAAAATCACCACTCACATGTGTAAAAATGCAAGCATCCACATTTTTAAAATAGCCATCACGAACATACCATGCTTTAGTACCCACTAATTCTTCGGCAATGCCAGGCCAGATTAAAATAGTACCTGGCAACTTTTCTTTCTCCATTAATTCTTTCATTGCAATGGCCGCATATATAATGACTGCTTGTCCAGAATTATGTCCTTCTCCATGACCAGGAGCCCCTTCTACAATAGGAGATTGATAAGCAACGCCTGGCTTCTGTGATGCTTTAGGAATACAATCCACGTCACTTCCCAATGCAATGACAGGTGAGCCGCTTCCCCATTTTGCCATCCAGGCGGTAGGCACATTTGAGATGCCATTTTCTACCGTAAAACCATTTTTGGTCAATACGGAAGTAATGTATTTTGAAGTCTCTACTTCTTGGAAGCCTAATTCTGCAAAACTAAAAATTTGATCTACCATTACTTGAACCTCTTTAGACTTGCCTGCCACAGATTGCATTAATGCTTGTTTCATAGCAGCTACCTCTTTCTCCGTATATTTTTTTTGTGCAAAAGTGGAAAAAGAAAAAGTAAGCAAACAAATCAAGGCAAATACGCTTTTAAAATTTAACCTAGTCATGGGTAATTGATTTACATGAAAATGAAATAATATTTGAAGCATAAGTTACAAAAAATCCCCTATCCAAAAAGATAAGGGAGTTAATTGGCTGGAGGTATTCGTTATTTAGATGCTATCTTAAATTCAATCGTCTTGCTATTAGAAGGCGTATTCTTTGAAGTAACTACCACCGTAAGGTTGTATAAAATTCCAGTCGCTAATCCGGTGATTGTCACTGGGTTACTTAAGCTTGTACTTGAAATACTATTGGTAAAAACAACAGTGTTGTCGGCTATTCTTGTCAATTTAGTATCAATAGTCACTCCATTTGTTGGAACTGCCAATAACTTGACATCTATTTTTTGTGTACTTCCCACCACTGCAAAAATATTACTAGGTCCAGGGTCGATGTCCACCACTACGCCATTCGTTGCTGTTAAGCTTGGCTCCACGACCACAACAGGTGGCTTAGGTGTAGGTGGGGTTGGCGTGTCTCCACCTTTGCTGCAAGCCAATAAGGTGAAGCTTAATAAAAAAATGTAGGCGAAAGCATAATACTGTTTCATTGAACTTAATTAGGCTTTAAAGATAGTCCTTTTCTCTTGCAGTTATACTGCATAACGCATTCACTCCTACAAGTATTAATACTGCATTATCAACACAAAGGTTACACTATGTTTAAACATGCTATATAAAATCTATGCTTCCTTTTTTCTTTGCATCGTTAGACTATGTTTTTTATTGAAAATCTATGGCCAAGAAAACGTAGTTCAATCCTTTACACTTGCAGCAGCCAACTATAACCAATCTGGCAGTATTATATTACAATTTGACTGGCGACTAGATCTTGGCACAACTTCAATACAACCGTATCAGTCCAAAGACTATTTTTTTACTGTAGGGTTTCTTCAGCCGAATAGTAGCCGTTTCGGAAATGTAAAGGATTGGGAAAGCTACGACCCCCTGTTTCAATTACGTTACACGACGAATCAACAATTCGTAATGCTCTATGCAAAAGAATCCGATTTAATTATACATGGTTTTCGAATCTACAATGCAAATGGACAAGTAATACTAATTGACAATACAAAAACCGCAAGTAGTTTCTTAGCCAAATCAATTCACCTGTCCTTGTTTCCCAAAGGTGTTTACTATCTGCTTATATTTTATTTACCTGAAACCATTGCGACAAATACTTCTCAAAAGTACTGGTACAAAACAATCAAAATTTTAAAGCAATGAAATTCATACTCCTGCTCCTCTCTATAAATGTTTGTTCTATTGGATTCGCACAACATCAAAAGGGTATTGCATTTCAGGCCGTAGCAAGAAATCAAGAAGGTATACTCATCTCCAATAAGCAACTGCAAGTTCGAATTAGTATTTTAACGGATACACTACCCGAACAGATCGTTTATCAAGAAATAACTTCAATTAAAACGAACCCACTTGGATTGTTTACCCTATTAATTGGAGGTGATGCAAATTCAAAAATTAAAACAATAGGGGCTTTTAGTAATATTCAATGGGCCCGATTTAAACATTTTATTCGAATCGAAATTGATGCTGATAATAATTTACAATTTACAAGAATAGGACAGCAACAAATTCAATACGCGGCCTATGCTTTTACGGCTGATCATATTTTAGCAGCAAACATGGAAGGCATCTTAACTATTCAACAAGGTGGTACAGGCGTTACTAATTTGACTGCACTAAAAACTAACTTACAATTAGATAAAGTTGCCAATACACCCGATTCTTTAAAGTTGCTCAGTAAAGCAAGTCTACAAGCCTTGCATCTTAAGTTAGATAAAAAAGACACCATCAGTCTAAGCAATCGAATACATCAAAAAATAAACAAAGGCGAATTAACTAGTAAAGATATGATTGCTGCCCTAGGTTTTTTACCTTTAGAAATGGATCATGGTGCCTTTTTTGACACGAGTCGTCAAACGGCATTGAGTAATACCGCTACTGCTGTTAAGTGGAAAGACACGAGTAGCAATAAGCAGGTCTATATCAGTCATAACTCAGGCCTAGTGCCCAGTAGGATCACCGTAACCAATGCGGGTGTCT
>JBFYPO010000032.1:0-48277 GCA_041303215.1 Asinibacterium sp.
CAGCACCTTTACCAATCATACCGATACCTAATCCAGCACCGATAGCAGCTAATCCAGCGCCAATTGCAGCAATACTTCCTACCATTTTTTTACGTTTTAATTGTTATTGAAAAAAAGTTAACTATTTTTTTAGTGATGTGCTTCGTCTTTATGTTCATGATGATGCTCTTCGTTCGCCATGCCAATATACATTGCAGTTAACATAGTAAAGATATAGGCTTGCAAAAAGGCCACCAATAACTCAATCATGCCAATAAACACTGCAAATGGAACTGCGATAGCAGAAGCATACACTGTCTTGAAAATAAATATGATACAAATCAAACTTAATACTAGAATGTGACCCGCTGTAATGTTCGCAAACAAACGAATCATTAAAGAAATTGGTTTTGTAAACACCCCAATTAACTCAATAGGCGCTAAGAACAATTTCATACTCCAATGCATACCTGGCATCCAGAAAATGTGTTCCCAGTAATTTTTGTTAGCACTTAAATTCACCACAATGAATACACAAACCGCTAACGTCATCGTGAAGGCAATATTTCCACTCACATTGGCACCACCTGGGAAGAAAGGAATCAACCCTAAAAAGTTATTGACCAATATCAAGAAAAATACAGTTAATAAAAAGGGCATGAACTTGGCATACTTCTTTTTACCAATATTTGGAATCGCTAATTCATCTCTCACAAATAACACAATTGGTTCCATAAAAGATTGAACCCCTTTTGGCGCAGAAGTCACCCCCGTCTTTTTGTAAGCACTTGCTGCAGAAAGAATCACCAATAAAATGATGAAAACAGACACCAACAAAGATGCTACGTTCTTAGTGATTGAAAAATCCCATAAAGCTTTTGTTGCCGCTTCGTCAATCGATCCCGCAGCATCAACGATCTTTACTTTTCCTTCAAAAATTTTATAATCAAAATTGCCTTTGTACACAATTGGCTCATGATGTTCGTCCATGAATTTTGCAGAAGAAAAAACTTCAAATCCTTTTGGGGTATATAAAATCACCGGCAAAGCTACAGAAGTATGTCCCCATAAATGCCAGCTATGATCATCTTTAATGTGCTCTAAAATGGTCTCTGTTACATTGAATTCTTTTGCTTCGTGTCCCGCTGCAGTTGTATGTGCTGCAGATGCAGTATCTGTTGATGCTACATTCGAATCCAGCGTTGCATGTAATGAATCCTGTGCAACAGTAGGATGATTTACTTGCGCTACTTTTTCGTTCGCAAATGAAGTACTTGCAATAGCCAATGTAAATAAGCTCAAACACAATACCAGTAAAGATTTTATACGTCTAGATGCCATAGGGATCTCAAAATTTGCGGCAAAGATAGGAATAAACCTGCTGAAAAGACAGAATATTTAGCAGAAATATGGGTCCATAAAAAACGGGGCACTTCCATTTAAAATATTGATAATCAAATATTTATAAAATTACATGCTCTTTTTAGGGTCAAATTGCATTTCGTTTAAAGCCTTATAAAATCCTCCCTGCTCCATTAAGGACTGATGTGTCCCTTTTTCGATGATTTTTCCCTTCTCCAAAACAAGGATCTGATCGGCCTTTCGGATGGTCGATAATCGATGTGCAATGACGATAGAAGTTCTCCCTTGAATCAAGGTCTCAATCGCTTTTTCAATGAGTTGTTCACTCTCTGTATCGATGGACGAAGTGGCTTCGTCTAAAATTAAAATACTTGGATTGTACAACAAGGCACGAATGAAACTCAGTAATTGTCTTTGTCCTAAACTCAAGGTAGCCCCTCGCTCCATCACTTGATATTGATAGCCTCCTGGCAATTGCATGATAAAATCATGCATGCCAATCATCTTGGCAGCTTCCTCTACTTGGGCTGGTCGAATGGATGGATTGCGTAAAGTGATGTTGTCATACACTGAACCTGAAAATAAAAATACATCTTGTAACACCACGCCAATGGAGGTTCTCAAACGATCTAATGAATACGACTCAATCGCTACACCATCTAATAAAATTTGACCCGCTTGGTAAGGATATAGGCGATTTAAAATACTAATAATGGATGTTTTACCACTTCCCGTAGGACCAACCAACGCCACTGTTTCCCCTGCTGCTACTTTAAAATTCAATTCATTTAAAATCCAATTGGGCGCCTCATAGGCAAATTGCACTTTATTAAATTCAATCTCACCATGGATTTTTTCTGGCGCATATTGACCCTGATCTGTGGTAATATCTTCATTGTCTAAAATCTTAAACACACGTTCTGCTGCCACCATACCCATTTGTAACACATTAAACTTATCTGCAATCATGCGGAGCGGTCTGAATATTTGATTTAAAAACAAGATGAATGCCACCAACAAACCAGCATCTAAAGTTTGGTCTGCTACCCACCATACAATCAAGCCAATACTTAATGCCAATACTACTTCCACCACTGGGAAAAATACCGAATAAGCAAAGATGGCTTTGATATTTGCTTTTTTGTGGTGGGTGTTGATAGCATCAAATTTTTGCATTTCTTTTTCTTCCGCTGCAAAGGCTTGCACTACTTGCATGCCAGAAATATGTTCTTGTACAAATGCATTCAATGCAGCCACTGCATTGCGCACTTGAACAAAACTTTTATTGACACTTTCTTTAAAAAAATAAGTGGCCACAAGCATGATAGGAAAAGGAATTAAACAGATTAAAGTCAATTGCCAGTTGATCACAAACATGGTGGTCAAGGTCACTACAATCGTTAAAAAATCTGCAATGATGGGAATCAGTCCATCCGAAAAAATATCATTAATGCTTTCAATATCATTAATGGTTCTTGTCGTTAAAGTACCAATAGGTGTTTTATCAAATTGACGCATTTCCCAATACATGATTTTTTGATACACTTTATTTCTCAAGTCTCGAATCACTTGTTGACCAAGCCAGGACATCCCATAAGTGAAACAAAAACGAAAGATGGTTTCAATAATAATGAAGGCCACTTGAAAAAGAGAAATAGCCAAAATAAGTTGCAGCACCGATTGAAATGCCTCCGAAGGCAATACCCATGTAACCCATTCAGGAAGCGATACGGATTTTCCAATCGCCAAATTCACCGTCGCTTGAATCAAATAAGGTCGAATGGGTGTGGCAAAGGCTAAGAAAATACCCAAAAACACATTGATCCAAAAAATAAAACGATAGGGCCCTACAAAAGAAAACACCCTTCTCAGTATAGAAGATTTGAATATAGGTTTAGGCTGGGTGGTTGACATAGCGGCTCAAAGTTACACCGCTTTTACGTATTTTCGTGAAAGCATGGAAACTACCAACCAAGAATTATCGAACGCAGTTGTAGCCCCCTATAACTTGAATGAGGAACAAGAGAAAAAAGAAATTGTTCGCCACTACCGTGCCCTACTCAGAACTTTAAGAACTAAACTAAAAAAAGGAGACAGAGAATTACTAAGAACCGCTTTTGAAATGTCGGCAGAGGCACATAAAACAATGCGTCGAAAAAGCGGTGAGCCCTATATTCTACATCCGATTGCAGTAGCGATGATTGCTGCTGACGAAATTGGACTTGGGGTGAGAAGTACCATTTGCGCTTTATTACATGATACCGTTGAAGATACAGAGATCACCTTAGATGATATCAAAAGAGAGTTTGGAAATGAGATTGCTAAAATTGTTGATGGTTTAACCAAGATTGCTTCGGTGATGGATACCAATAGCAGTCAGCAAGCAGAGAACTTCAAAAAAATTCTACTCACTTTAACGGATGATCCAAGGGTGATCTTGATCAAATTGGCAGACAGGTTGCATAATATGCGTACCATGGATGCCATGAAGCAGGAAAAGCAATTAAAGATTGCCTCTGAAACCATCTGGGTGTATGCCCCCTTAGCGCACCGTATGGGCTTGTACAATATTAAGACAGAGTTAGAAGACCTGTCGATGAAATATTTGGAGCCAGATAAGTACAGAGAGATTGCTAGAAAATTAACAGAAACAAAAAGAGAACGAACAAAGTATATCAATGAATTCGTTCGACCATTGAAAGAAAAATTAAGTCTTAATGGCTTACAATTTGATATTCATGGACGTCCAAAAAGCATTCATTCTATTTGGAATAAAATTAAAAAGAAGGGTGTAAGTTTTGAAGAAGTGTATGATCTTTTTGCCATACGTATTATTTTAGACGTGCCCTTGGAAAAAGAAAAAGAAGAATGCTGGAAAGTGTATTCCATGGTAACAGACGAATACCTTCCTTCTCCAGAAAGACTAAGGGATTGGCTAAGCAATCCAAAGAGCAATGGTTATGAAGCCTTACACACGACGGTGATGGGTCCACAAGGTAAATGGGTTGAAGTACAGATTCGTAGTAAGCGCATGAATGAGATTGCGGAAAAGGGATTAGCTGCCCACTTTAAATATAAAGAAGGCACACAAAGTGAAGACCGTTTTGACAAATGGTTCATCCAAATAAGAGAAGCCTTAAGCAGTCAAGAAGAGGAAAGCATCGATTTCTTACAAGATTTTAAAACCTCTTTTTTAGCGGAAGAAATTTATGTGTATAGCCCAAAGGGAGAAGTCAAAATGTTGCCGGTCAACAGCTCTGCATTAGACTTTGCATTTTACATCCATACGGCAATTGGTTCTAAATGTATTGGCGCGAAAGTGAACCATAAATTAGTGCCAATCAGTCATAAATTAAGAAGTGGAGACCAGGTAGAAATTATTACCAGTAATAAACAAAAGCCTACAGAAGACTGGTTGAATAATGTGGTAACAGCCAAGGCAAAAAACAGTATCAAAGATGCTTTAAGAGAAGAGAAGAAAGTCATTGCTGAAGAAGGCAAGTATACCCTACAAAGAAAATTAGAAGGCATTGGGGCGAGCTACCAAACCTACAATATAGATCAATTGATGCATTTTTATAAAATGCCTAGCCATCTGGATTTATTGTATAAAATTGCGACAAAATCGATCGACTTAAAAGAGCTTAAAACCTTCTTGGTGATTGGAGATAAGATAGAAGTGCCCAAGCCGATTGTTGCGCCAATAGACCCTACTATAGAAGTCCATCCGTATAAACCTTTACCTAAAAAAGGCGATTCAGAATTGATCATTTTTGGGGAATCAAGTGATAAGATTAAATACAATTTAGCAAAATGTTGCAACCCTATTCCGGGAGATGATGTATTTGGTTTCGTGAGTACAGCCAAAGGGTTGATTATTCATAGAACCAATTGCCCTAACGCCACACAACTATTGGCTAACTATGGACACAGAGTGGTGAAAACGAAGTGGGCAAAAAATAAAGAAATCTCTTTCCTAACTGGATTAAGCATTATAGGTTTAGATGATGTGGGCGTAGTCAATAAAATCACTACCATTATCAGTGGCGATTTAAAAATCAATATCGCCGCATTGACCATCGAATCTAAGGATGGCATGTTTGAAGGTACGATCAAGGTATTTGTGCATGACAAAGATGAATTAGAAGAGTTAGTGTATAGAATTCAGGCCCTCCAGGGCATTCAAAAAGTGACCCGTTTTGACACGGAAGTAGTTTAATCTAGCGTAATCAACAAGTTGGGAAAAATATGTGTGAAAACTTTTCCCTTTATTTTAAGCTTAAATAGGTAATCAGCAATTCTAGACTTATTTTTGATACTCAAATTCAAACTTATGGTAGACGTTATTTTAGGACTTCAGTGGGGTGACGAAGGAAAAGGTAAAATTGTAGATTATTTTGCCCCCAACTACGATGTAATTGCTCGTTTTCAAGGTGGACCAAATGCAGGACATACCTTATATGTCAATGGCACTAAAATGGTCTTACACCAGATCCCATCTGGAATTTTTCATCAAGATAAAATCAATATCATTGGGAATGGCGTCGTATTAGATCCAGTGACTTTGAAAAAAGAATGTGATGCAGTTGCTAGCATGGGTATTGATGTTAAAAAGAACTTATTTATCTCTGAGCGCACCAATATTATTATACCAAGTCACAGAGCTTTAGATAAAGCCTCTGAACTATCAAAGGGTGAGGCTAAAATAGGCTCCACACTTAAAGGGATTGGTCCAGCTTACATGGATAAAACGGGAAGAAATGCATTAAGAGTGGGTGATTTATTGGATAAGAAATTTATCAGCAAATACATTGCTTTAAGAATGAAGCATCAGAAGATTTTAGATAGCTACAATTTCAATGAAGATATTTCTGAAATGGAAACCGAATTTTTTGAAGCGATTGAGTTTTTAAAGACAATGAACATCATTAATTGTGAATACTTTATCAATGATCAAATTAGCAAGGGTAAAAAAGTATTAGCAGAAGGGGCACAAGGCTCCATGTTGGATATCGATTTTGGCACTTTCCCTTTTGTGACTTCTAGCAATACTATCTCGGCGGGTGTATGCACCGGCTTGGGTGTTTCCCCAAAACAAATTGGCGAAGTCTTTGGTATTTCTAAAGCCTATTGCACGCGTGTAGGCAGTGGCCCTTTCCCTACAGAATTACATGATGCCAAAGGAGAAGAATTAAGAAAGATCGGAAGTGAATTTGGTGCAACGACGGGCCGACCTCGCAGGTGTGGCTGGATCGACTTAGTTGCTTTAAAATATACCTGTATGATCAATGGCGTGACTCAGATCATTATGACAAAGGCAGATATTCTAGATTCATTCAAAGAATTAGAATTAGGTATCGCTTATACCATGGAAGAAAAAGAAATTGACTATGTGCCCTTTCAATTAGTAGGTACCCCTGTTACACCAGTATGGAAAAAAATGGCTGGATGGGAAGTAGATACGACGCAAATGAAAAAAGAGGCTGAATTACCTGCTACCATGAAAACATATATCGAATTTATTAATGAATACTTAGGGGTGCCTGTGAAATACGTTTCAAATGGTCCTGGACGAGATCAAATTGTACATTTATAAACAAAAAAAAGCAATAAAAAAAGTTGCATTATTTTTGTTAAATAAAATTTTCATTTGAAATTTACACAAATATTTTTGATTGAGTTATGGCAGTAAAATCTACAAAAGAGAAAAAGACAGCGACACCAAAAAATGGCGTAGTAAAAGCTGAAAAATCAAGCAAGGCCTCTTCTAAGAAAAAAGAGGATGACGAGGAGGATGATCTTGACGAAGAGGAAGAAAATGAAACAGATGATTGGGGTAAAGCAGAAGAGGAAGACGATAGCTGGGATCCTGATTTTGCAGAATTTGATTTGCCAAAAACGACCAAGAAGGCTGGCAAAGCAAAGAAAGGGGAAGAAGATGATTTTGGATTAGAAGAAGATTTGAACCTAGATGACGATGATTTGTTTGATGACAAAGATGAATTCGATGATGATTTTTAAAGACGATGCTTTAATCATTGTCCTGGTATAAAGATTGTATTGAGGCCTGTAAAATTTGATTTTTATAGGCCTCAAATATTTTAGCCGCATGGTTCGGCAAAACAAGTGTATAAGACTTTCCTGCTGCTAATTGCTGATCCATATTTGGATTCAATGTTTGAACCTCTTTTAATGTTATTTTCACCCAACTTGCGATTGTTTTTGCATTGAACCTTCCAGAGATGACAATAGACTCCATCCCCATTTTAGTGGCCGTAGCTGGCGTATTGGTTGCACCATTGTTCATCACCACTCCTTCAAAAATGGCATGTGTCGCTATGAATTTTTTAACGTGGTTCCTAGTTTCAAGTGGGAGTTCATATTGTAAGGCCCAAAAATCTTTGGTCTTCTTTTTTTCAATCGCTTTACTCAGTCTGCCAGCGCCTCCATTGTAGGCGGCCACCACTAATAACCAATCTCCAAATTGCTGGTACAGTTCTCTTAAAATAGTCGCAGCAGCTTGAGTACTTTTTTGATAATCCATCCTTTCGTCCTTAGGCAATAACTTTAAGCCTAATCGTGTTGCTTCTGCAGGCATAATCTGCCATGGACCAGCGGCGCCTGCCCAAGAAACCACCTGTGCACTTAAATGACTCTCAATGACACTTAAATATTTTAATTCAACCGGAATGCCGTTCGCAATCAATATTTGATCATATAAATTAAAATAGGGTTTCGCCCATGTTTTCATCTTACGCAACCCTGCCCCTTCTTTTTCTATATAAGATTGAACGAAGCTGATGGCTTTAGGATTCATTTCAATCACAAAGGCTTTTTCTTTATCAGGTATAGTTTGTACCGTAAATAAACTAGCAAAGCCCATTCTACTTAAACTGTCCTGCGCACTTAAGCCCATCAGATTAAAAAGAAGACAACAAATAAGTAAATTGGTTTTCATAGGTAAGAATCTACAAAGCCATTAATGAATTTGAAAAACTAAACAAGCTGTCTTCCTTCATGGAAGCACTCATCACTTGCAAGCCGAAAGGCATCCCATTTGAATGCTTGAATAAAGGCAAAGAAATGCCTGGTATTCCCACCAAGTTAGCGTACACTGTATAAATATCTGCTAAGAAAATGGCAGTAGTAGATTGCTGTTGCGCGCCAATTTCAAAGGCA
This sequence comes from Asinibacterium sp., assembly GCA_041303215.1. Classification (GTDB taxonomy): domain Bacteria; phylum Bacteroidota; class Bacteroidia; order Chitinophagales; family Chitinophagaceae; genus Sediminibacterium. Next base: position 8,521 of record JBFYPO010000032.1, read on the forward strand.
GTTGTGGGTACCGTTGGAGAAATGATAAAATCATACTGATCAAACACCTGCTTAGTAAAGTCCACTAATTTTTGACGCACTTGTTGTGCTTTGGTAAAATACGCATCAAAGTAACCAGCACTTAATACAAATGTGCCTAATAAAATTCTCCTTTGTACTTCTTCTCCAAAACCTTCTGTTCTAGATAATTTATACATTGTTGCTAAATCTGCCCCTGTTTCTTTTGTTCTATGTCCAAATCGAATACCATCAAATCTTGAAAGATTACTGGAAGCTTCTGCAGTAGTTAATACATAATAGGTAGGTACGATAAAATTCAATAAATCAAAATCGATCGCTTCCACCGTATGTCCAGCTTCACGTAATTGAACAATTTGATTTTCAATTTGATTTTTTATCTCAGGATCTAAGCCCGGGTGGGTTAAGGTTTCTTTAAAATAGGCAATTCGTTTTCCTTCTTGCTTTGCTTCCAAACCAAGGGAATAGTTTGGAACAGCTACAGCTGAAACAGTACTATCAAAGTCATCGACTCCAGCAATGACTTCCAATACCAATGCTGCATCAGGAATATTTTTTGAGAAAATGCCAATTTGATCAAATGAAGAGGCATAGGCAATCAGACCATACCTTGAAATTCTGCCATAGCTAGGTTTCATACCCACTACCCCACAGAAATCCGCAGGCTGACGCACCGATCCACCTGTATCAGATCCTAAACTCACCATGCATAAATTGGCTTGCACTGACACAGCCGATCCACCAGACGAACCACCTGGAACCAATCTATGATTGGCTGCATTCTTTACTACACCAAAGGCAGAATTTTCATTACTACTTCCCATTGCAAATTCATCACAGTTTTGGCGACCAATAATAATGGCGCCTGCTGCAAGCAATCGCTCAACGGCTGTAGCAGAATAAACTGCTTTATAATTTTCTAAAATTTTAGAGGCTGCTGTTAATGTATGCCCCTTATAGGAGATCACGTCTTTGATCCCTACCACCACCCCATGCAATGGCCCCATAGGTTTACCTTCCATTCTTAAGACATCTAAGGCATGGGCTTGAGCCAATGCCTCCTCCTCAAAAACTTCTAAGTAAGCATTTAGCGTTGCTTGGTTTTTAATTTCATCCAAATAAAACTGAACTGCTTGCACACAAGTTGTTCCTCCGGTCTTTAATTGACCATGATAAGTTTGGATGTTAGTGAAAGAGAACATCGGAAATTAAGAAGCTTTCTCGTCCTTCTCTTTAATGCCGTCTTCGATTTCTTTTTTCACGTTATTTTTAGCATCGTTGAATTCACGGATTCCTTTACCCAATCCACGCATGAATTCTGGTATTTTTCTACCACCAAACATCACTAAAATAACTACACCAATAATTAATAATTCTTGAAATCCTAAGTTGCCCATAATGTATCGTTTAGAATGATAAAGGTAATGTAAATAGCACAAAAAAAGGTCCTCGAATGGAGGACCTTTATATAATTTAAGCGATTAGGCTTAGAATCTTTTTTCTTTAATACGAGCGCTCTTACCGCTTCTATCACGTAAGTAGTACAATTTAGCACGACGTACTTTACCTGATTTGTTTAAAACGATACCATCAATATTTGGAGATAAGAAAGGGAACAAACGCTCCACACCTACACCATCAGAGATTTTACGAACGGTAAAAGTAGCTGTTGCTCCAGATCCTTGGGTTTTGATTACATCCCCACGGAAGCTTTGGATACGCTCTTTACCACCCTCTACAATCTTGTAGTTAACGGTAATATTATCACCAGCTTTGAATGCTGGATATTCTTTCTTTGCTGTTAATTGCTCGTGTACGAAGTTTACTGCTACGCTCATAATTCATGTTTTTTGCGGAGGGCAAAGGTAGGGTTACCCATCCTAATCTCCAAATTATTTGATCCAAATATTAAAATCAGTGCTTTTAAAGCCAATTTAGCCTATCTCGCAATGTTTACAGCTCGTTTTTCACGGATCACCGTTACCTTGATTTGACCAGGATAGGTCATTTCTGTCTGTATTTTTTGCGCTATTTCAAAGCTTAATTGATCTGAAGACTGGTCAGTTACTTTTTCTGCTTCCACAATCACCCTTAATTCACGACCAGCTTGGATGGCATAAGCCTTCTCAACTCCTTGATAACCAAGTGCTAAGTTTTCCAAATCCTTGATACGTTGGATGTATTGTTGCATGATTTCACGTCTCGCACCTGGTCTTGCTCCGCTAATCGCATCACAAGCCTGGATAATTGGAGAAATCACATATTGCATTTCCATTTCATCGTGATGGGCGCCAATGGCATTTACTACCGCTGGGTTTTCACCATATTTCTCTGCTAATTTAGCGCCTAATAAAGCGTGGCTCAATTCTGTTTCCTCGTCTGGCACTTTACCAATATCGTGTAATAAACCGGCACGTTTAGCCAATTTAGGATTCAATCCTAATTCAGCTGCCATGATACCACACAAATTAGCTGTCTCGCGAGAGTGCATCAATAAGTTCTGGCCATAAGAAGAACGGAAACGCATTTTCCCGATGATACGAATCAATTCTTTATGTAAGCCATGAATACCTAATTCAATCACCGTACGTTCTCCAATTTCTGCAATTTGTTCTTCTAGTTGACGACGTGTTTTTTCTACCACTTCTTCGATACGTGCTGGGTGGATACGACCATCTGCCACCAATCTTTGTAAACTTAAACGTGCAATTTCTCTTCTTAATGGATCAAAAGAAGAAAGCAAAATTGCTTCTGGTGTATCATCCACAATTAAGTCCACTCCAGTGGCAGCTTCAATCGCACGAATGTTACGACCTTCTCTACCAATGATTTGTCCTTTCATCTCATCTGATTCCAAATTGAAGACAGTCACTGTATTCTCAATAGCTACTTCTGCAGCTGTTCTTTGGATAGATTGAATGATGATTTTTCTAGCTTCTTTATTCGCTTTTTGTTTCGCTTCTTCAATAATATCTTGTTGTAAAGCCAAAGCTTGAGATTGTGCTTCGTTCTTTAAACTTTCAATCAATTGTTGCTTCGCATCTTCTGCTGTTAAATTTGCAATTTTTTCTAGACGACGGATATGCTCTTCTTGGTGCTTCTCTAATTCACCGCGCTTGATGTTCACTAAGTCAATTTCACGATTCAATTTTTCTTTGATCGCTTCGTTGTCTTTGATTTGCTTTTCTAAAACAACCGACTTTTGATTGATGGTTAATTCATGTTGCTTGATTCTGTTTTCCGCTTCACCAATCTTTTTGTTTTTTTCTAACAATTCACGATCATGATCTGCCTTTAATTGAACAAAACGTTCTTTGGCTTCTAATTGCTTTTCTTTTTTGATCGTTTCAGCTCTTAATTCCGCCTCTTTTAAAATGCTAGCTGCTTGATTTTCTGCATCTTCTACTTGCTTTTTAGTGTTCTTGGCGAAAGCAAAACGCCCTACGAGTAATCCGCCTATTCCAGCGCCTACTCCGATGATCAATAATAATATGGTTTGGTCCATTGTTTAATCTTGTTGTGTTTAAAAAAATCACCCTGCTTCTCCACTAAGGTTCGGCAACGAAGATAAACAATTAATGTAAAGATTGGACCGAAAACGGCCAATAATGTGTTATAAGTTGGTATTTACGAGGGCTTTATCAATGGCCGCAGACATACTTTCAATTTGAGCCTGTATGGACTCCATTTCGTAGAGCTTTTGGCCATTTTGCTGCTGTTCGGTGGTAAACCAAAGCAAGACCATCGAGATATAATCCTGGGTATCGCTACCTGCATACATCGTCTTGTACTCCACCATTTTCTGATTGATCAAGGCAGCCGTCTTGCGCACCGCCTCCTCGTCTTTAGGACTAATTTTGACCCTGTAATTCCTATCTGCAATCAAAATATTGACAGGAATCAAGTTTTCTGGCGTATCGATCTGGTTATCTGACATGGTTAAGGATTCAAGTTTTGGATACAGCTATCGATTTCTTTGATATAATGGTCAATTTTCTTGTTCAAAGCAGCTTTTTCGGCGGGATCCATTTGTTGGGAAGGTCGCATCTGAGCCGTAATCAATGCCGCTTGTTCTTGCTTAAGCTCATTTTCAAGCTTTTCAATGGATGCTTGCTGCGAAGACAAAGTCCCCTTTAATTGATGATTTTCTTTCTCCAAGGCAAGTTGTCGCTTTAGCAAGGATTGCAATTTTTCTTGAAGGCCCAATAAAGCGGTCTGTACATCCGACATGGATTCTTATTTATGACTTGAAAATAACTATTTTCTGATTTCTGCCTGTATATTTTTTTCAAAAGCAGCCATCAATTTTTTCATCATGCCGTCAATTTCGGTATCCGTTAAAGTTGCAGAACCTGCATTGAAAACAAAATTGATAGCCACCGATTTCTTATTCAATCCAAGCTTATCACTTTCAAATATATCAAACACACGAGTATCTTTTAATGCTTCCAATTGAACCGTCTTAATAGCTTGCTCAATCGCATGATAAGTGACAGACTGGTCTATCACTAAGGCTAAGTCACGTTCTACAGAAGGGAATTTGGAAACTTCTTGGTATTTAACCACTACAGCTTCATGGGCATGGAGTAAAGTCGCTAAGTCAAATTGCAAATACATTACTGCTTGTTTGATATCAAATTGACCCAGCTTTTTTGTGCCAACTTGTTCTATAGTACCCAAGACTGTTTTACCTGCAATCACTTCTAATTGACCATTGCCGATTGGATTCCAGTTGATCTTTTTTAACCCTAATAATTCGCATAATGCCAATGCAAGTCCTTTTAACACAAAGAAATCTTGTTCCGCTGCTTTTGCCCTCCAGCTATCCTGCACTTGTTTGCCAGATAGGTAAATGGATAGGATTTCTTGCTCTTGGTATTTCCCTGCTGCCGTTTTTGCGTAGACTTTTCCCATTTCAAAAAAGGAAATAGACTCGTTTTTACGATTGTTATTGTACGCAATGGCCTCTAATCCTGTTTCCAACATGGTAGGACGCATTACATCTAAATCGGCGCTTAAACTATTCAACATCTTTACAGTTGTTTCCAACTGTGTTTCGGTATAATATTTGCTATTGGTAATAGAATTCGTTAAGATTTCTGTGTAGCCCCTGCCTACTAAATAGTTAGCAATTTTATTTTTAAACTGTTCTTTCGATTCTAATAAATCTATGGATGGGCTAATGGTAATCGCTGTTGGAATCTCAATATTATCCAAGCCGTCAATTCGTAAAATTTCTTCTACTAAATCTGCTGGAATACTGATATCAGGCTTGTTATACGGAACTGCAACTTGAATGCCTAAATCATCTTGATGCAAAATAGTGAAACCTAAACTGCTTAAAATACCCACTGCCTTATCCGCAGCATATTGTTTTCCACTCAATTTTTTTAAGTAAGCAAAGGTCATTGACACTTTTACTTGTGCTGCCGGACTTGGATAAACGTCCACTACTTTGCTACATTTACCTCCAGCAATTTCTTGCATCATTGCTGCTGCTTTTTCCAATACCTTAACAGTACTCGCAATGTCCACTCCTTTTTCGAAACGGGTTGCCGCATCTGTTCTTAATCCATGGTGCACAGATGTTTTACGAATATGTACATTTTCAAACCAAGCACTTTCTAAAAATATCGAAGTCGTTGATGCACTCACTCCACTATTCAATCCACCAAAAACACCGGCAATACACATGGGCTTTTCGACATCACAGATCATTAAATCTTGTGCCGTTAGTTTTCTTTCTTTTTCCTCTAGCGTGACAAACAAACTATCTTGAGGACATTTTTTTACCACTACTTTTTTACCTTGAATTTTAGCAGCATCAAAAGCGTGTAATGGCTGTCCTGTTTCATGTAATATATAATTCGTGATGTCTACAATATTATTGATAGATCGAACTCCAATTGCTTGTAATGTATTCTTTAACCAAGTAGGTGAAGGCGCCACTTTTACACCTTCGATGACAATACCACTATACCTTGCACAAGCTTCTGGATTTTCAATGACTACTTCATAAGGAGCAATTGCTGCATCCATTGTAGGCAATTGATTGAATGGACTCACAGGAACCGAATGCGTCTCGTGGTATGTTAAATAGGCACAAACATCTTTAGCTACACCATAATGACTCATGGCGTCCATTCTATTAGGCGTTAAGCCAATTTCATAAATCCAATCCTGGTAGTAATCGTATAATTCGGCCACTGGCTTACCCACTGGTGTAGCAGGATCTAAAACCATAATACCTGCATGGTCATCACTTAAACCAATTTCATCTTCCGCACAGATCATCCCTTCACTTTCTTCGCCTCTAATCTTGGCCAACTTCATCGTAATAGGCGCACCCCCTTTTGGATAGATCGTTGTGCCCACTTGAGCCACGACTACTTTTTGCCCAACAGCTACATTCGCAGCACCACAAACAATATTCAATGGACGAGCTCCGCCCACTTCCACTTTGGTTAATTTCAACTTATCGGCGTTGGGATGTGGTGCCGTTTCAAGCACTTCACCCACCACTAAACCTTCCAGTCCTCCTTTAAAATTTTCGTATAGTGTAAGAGATTCAACTTCTAAGCCAATAGAGGTCAATATAGTAGACAATGCTTCTTTGGAAATGGGTGCTGGCAAATACGCAGACAGCCAGCGATAACTAATGGTCATGATACAGCTTTAAGGTAGGATTCAAAAGTACAATTTTATGTTTAAATATCCCGTGCATAACCCCTTAATAACCCGTTAATAACTCTATTTTTAATGTGCAAATCCCATTCAAACCGGTTGTGGATAAGGCAATTGAATAATTAAATTTCGGGATGCCGAATTTTGAAAGGATTTTCGCAGTAAGAAAAGCAACAATAATATGGCCCTCCCAAACCTCAATACAAGATCAACGACGCGAAAAAAAACAAGCTCTGTAGATGTGAGCGCCATGATGTATGGGAAAATACCGCCACAAGCTAGAGAATTAGAAGAAGCGATTTTGGGAGGTATTCTCTTAGAGAAAAGCGCCTTTGATACCGTGACCGAAATATTAAAGCCAGAATGTTTTTATGTAGAAGCACATCAGATGATTTTTCAATCGATGCAGAGCTTACAACAAAAAAACATGCCGATTGATATGTTGACGGTGGTTGAAGAATTAAAAATGCGCGAGTATTTGGACCAAGTGGGTGGTGCTTATTATATTTCTAAGTTAACCAATGTAGTTGTTTCTACAGCCAATATTGATGCCCACTCTAAAATTGTTTTACAAAAATTCATTCAAAGAGAACTGATCAGGATCAGTGGTGAAATTATTACCAACTCTTACGAAGACAGTACCGATGTATTTGACTTATTGGATGAGAGTGAAACAAAGATGTTCAACATCACCAACAACTACCTAAAGAAAAATTTTGTGGACATTGGTAATGCGTTAGCAGAATCCATTACACGTATTGATGAATTAAGAACCAAGAAAGACGAGATTTCAGGTGTGCCAAGTGGATTCGCTTCTTTGGATAGAATTACTTTTGGATGGCAGCCTACGGATTTAATCATTTTGGCGGCACGTCCATCTGTGGGTAAAACCGCTTTTGCCTTGAACCTTGCCCGTAATGCAGCATTGCATCCAACCAAACCACAAGGAGTTGGCTTCTTTAGTTTAGAGATGAGCGCTTCTCAATTAGTGCAACGTATTTTAAGTGCGGAGAGTGAGATAAAAATGGAGAAAATTTCTAGAGGTAAATTAGAGGACTACGAATACCAACAATTACACACGAAAGGGATCAACAAACTTGAATCAGCGCCAATTTATATTGACGATACAGCAGCATTGAATATTTTTGAATTTAGAGCAAAAGCAAGAAGACTCGTTAACAAACATGATGTTAAAATTATCATCATTGACTATTTACAATTAATGAGCGGCTCTGGTGATAGAAATTCAAATAGAGAGCAAGAGATTAGTAATATCTCACGAAGTTTAAAGGCATTGGCAAAAGAATTGAATGTGCCTATCATTGCCTTATCACAGTTGAGTCGTGCGGTGGAAACCAGAAAAGAAAGTAAGATGCCTCAGTTGAGTGACTTACGTGAATCGGGTGCGATTGAACAAGATGCGGATATGGTGATGTTTATTTATAGACCTGAATATTATGAAGTAATGAGTAATGAAATGGGCGAAAGCACCATGGGCGAAACACATATTAGAATTGCAAAGCATCGTAACGGTTCATTAGATTTAGTGAAATTAAGGGCAAGATTAGATGTGCAAAAATTTGAAGAATGGGATGGCGATAGCGGTATACCAGGATTAGGCAGCAATTACAAACCTATCTCTAGTAACTTAGGTGGTGGAGATGCACAAGATGGAGGCAGGTTCTTTATTCAAGGTAGTAAGATGAATGGTGGAGAATTTGATGATGGCCTAAACGATGATCAACCTTTCTAATCAAAGATTATGTCTGTTCCCTATTTTTACGAACCCCTGATTAGCGCTGGAAATACGCAGTTTACATTGAGTGAAGTATCTAGCAAACATGCCATTCAAGTGCTTAGAATGCAAGAAGGAGACCGTATCGATATCACCAATGGACAAGGCGGATTATTTCATGCGTTGATTCAAGTGGCACATAAAAAAAATGCCATTGTACAAATAACAGAAACGATACAAGCACCTCTTCCTATACAAAAATTACACTTAGGTATTTCCTTATTAAAGAATGCAGTTCGTTTAGAATGGCTATTTGAAAAAGCAACCGAAATGGGCGTGACCCATATCACCCCCCTACTTTGTCATCGAACCATTCATGAAAGATTCAAAACAGATAGAATGCAACAGATCATTCAGTCTGCTATGATTCAAAGTCAACAAACCTGGTTGCCCATTTTATCAGCACCAACCGAATTAACGACATTTCTATCTCAAGCAAATGGCACACAAAAATGGATCGCGCACTGTGAGCCAACCGAAAAAAAGTCCATTAAATCGATCGTGCCTGATAAGGATATAGTCCTTTTAATTGGACCAGAGGGAGACTTTACACCCGCGGAAATTGAAGCAGCTATTGCAAAAGATTTTAAACCGATCGATCTTGGCCCTACCCGCCTCAGAACAGAGACTGCAGGTATTTTTGCCTTAAGTGTCTTAAAAAATTTCTAATTTGCAGGCATGAAAGTGCTCGAAGTCAATACGCCCCATCTAGATAAAGAATTTGTTGAAATCAATGCGATTGTCAATAAGGACAACCCCCACTATATACGACCTCTCGATAATGAAGTGTTGGCTACATTTGATCCAGCAAAAAATAAATTGTTCAAAGACGGAGCAGCCAAGCGATGGATTGTACAAGACGATGCAGGCAACACCCTTGGTCGTATTGCCGCTTTCCATTATTCTAAATACAAAAACAAAGGCACCGATTACCCCACTGGATGTGTAGGTTATTTTGATGCCATCAATGATCAAGCGGTGGCAAATCTATTATTTGATACTGCTAAAGCATGGCTTCAATCAGAGGGCATGGAAGCCATGGACGGCCCTATTAATTTTGGAGACCGTGACAAATGGTGGGGCTTGATGGTAGAAGGCAATGACAGGGAACCTATGTATGGCATGTCTTTTAACCCTAGCTACTATGAAACCTTATTTTCCAATTATGGTTTTGAAAATTTTTACAACCAATATTATTACCGCATTTTGATCTCCACTGGACTTCCAGAAAGATTCAAAGAGCGTTACGAAAAATTCAAAGCAAAGCCTGATTATTCCGCTAAACATCTTAATAAAAATCAGCTGGATAAATTTGCGCATGATTTTGTAACCATCTACAATGCAGCATGGGCACAGCACGGAGAAGCAAAAGCAATCACCCATGATCAGATCATGAAATTGTTTAAGACTTTAAAACCAGTCATGGACGAACGTGTAATTTGGTTTGCTTACTATAAAGAAGATCCTATTGCGATGTTCATTAACATCCCAGATGTGAATCAATATTTCAAACATTTTAATGGCCAACTTGGATGGAAACAAAAACTTCATTTAGTCTGGATGAAGTGGATGAAAAAGAATTCAAGGTTAACTGGTTTAGCTTTTGGTGTTGTACCAAAGTTTCAATCCCTAGGCATTGATAGTTATTTAATTTATTCAAGTGCTCTCTTACTGAATAAAATTAAAATATACGATGAATATGAAATGGGATGGGCCGCTGACTGGAATCCAAAAATGGTGAATATCTATAAAAGTTTAGGCGCAAGTCCAAGTAGACGTATGGTGACTTGGAGGCATATATTTGAGCCCCAAAAACACCCTTTTGAACGCCATCCAGTAATGGAATACAAGGCGCCAGGTCAAGACAGTTAAGGATTTCAGAAATGGGGGATAAGATTTATTCCCTAGCTCAGAAAATTACCTTTTGATGCAGTATATTGCAGCTCAAGTATGGAGAATTTTATCGTATCAGCAAGAAAGTATCGTCCTCAAAACTTTAATACAGTAGTGGGTCAATCCCATATTACTACCACTTTAAAGAACGCGATCTTACATCAACACTTGGCACATGCATTTTTGTTTTGTGGACCAAGAGGGGTGGGTAAAACTACCTGTGCGCGTATCCTTGCAAAAACGATCAATTGTACCAACATTACGAAAGAAGGAGAAGCGTGTAATACTTGTGAAAGTTGTGTCTCTTTTGAAAAAGGTGCAAGTTTAAATATTCATGAATTAGATGCGGCAAGCAATAACTCTGTAGACGATATCAGAACCCTAGTGGAACAAGTTCGTTTTGCACCACAGGCTGGAAAATACAAGGTATACATTGTGGATGAGGTCCATATGTTAAGTGCGAGTGCCTTCAATGCTTTTCTTAAAACATTAGAAGAGCCACCACCCTACGCTATTTTTATTTTAGCAACTACAGAGAAACATAAAATCCTTCCTACCATTTTAAGTAGATGTCAAATATTTGACTTTAAAAGGATTGTACCAGAAGATACCGTAAAACATTTAGAAGAGATTGTTGAGAAAGAACATATCAAGGCAGAAAGAAACGCTTTACAATTGATTGCTCAAAAGAGTGAAGGTTGTATGAGAGACGCTTTGAGTATCTTAGATAAAATTGTGAGCTTCTCCAATGGGGCATTGACCTACGAGAACACTTTAGAGCATTTAAATATTTTAGACGAAGGGTACTTCTTTAAATTATTGACGCACTTAACAGAACAGGACCTAACCAGCGCCATGTTATTGTACGATGAAATCAACCAAAAAGGTTTTGAAGGAGATACGGTTTTATACGGTATGGCTGCTTTCATCAGAAACATCCTTGTTTGTAAAGACAAAGCCAGTGCTCATTTACTTGAATCGATTGAAGGATGGAGAACACAATATGTTGAAACCGCTGCAAAAATTGGCACCCCTTATTTAGTGAGTGCATTGAATATTTTAAATGAAGCGGAGATTCAATTTAAAATGGCACGTAATAAAAGATTGCACGTTGAATTGGCATTGATTAAACTCAATTTTTTACAACAAGCAATTGAATTAAGTATGGAAGATGGCCAGCTAGTAAAAAAAAAACTAGTTGATAGTCATTACCCGATTCGTACCAAAAAAATTATTCCATTAAGTAATATCGTTGTCAACGCGGAAGCTAAATTAGTCATTGAAACACCTGCTGTACCAACAAAAGCGACTGCTACAGTTGCTGCTCCAGTACCTAAGCCAGCAGCTCCACCTCCTATTGCAGCATCCATTCCTCCTAATTTAGGGGCTAAGAAAAGTTTACTAGCTGTATTGCAACAGAAATACGGAAGTGAATACAACATTGAAGAAGTAAAAGAAGCTATCTCTTTGAATATTGAAACCCTTCAAGCATGCTGGAACGACTATGCTAATAAAATGGAGCAAGACCTAAAACACTCTGTAGCGGGCACTTTCAGGATTGCCACCCTTCAAATAGAAGATCCTACTCATTTCACCATCACCGTACCTGCATTAACTGCTCAAAAATTTGTTGAACAAGAAAGAATGAGTTTAATGGAAACCATCTGGGATCGTTTTCAAAACAGGGCCATTCAATTCAGCATCTTAGTAGATGCAGGCGAAAAAGAAGATGTGCCTTTGCATTTAAAATTGAATAGCAAACAAAAATTTGAACATATTGCTAAACAATACCCATTGGTACAACAACTTAAAGAAAGATTGAATTTAGAAGTGAATTTTTAAACCTGGTTTTTGTACGCCAATGTACATTGTCCTTGCAATTAAAGCTTTGCTTTAGCGTAGCCTTTTTGTTTGAGGTATTGAAAAACTTTTTGTCGGTGATCTCCTTGAATAATAATCTCCCCTTCTTTTACTGACCCACCAGTACCACAATAATTTTTTAGTGCTTTACCCAAGGCCTCAAGATCCGAATCATTGCCTTCGAATCCATATACAATGGTCACCGTTTTGCCTGCCCTATGTTTGGTTTCTAAAATAACCCTAAGCATTTGTTCTGCAGGCAGTAAAGTGACTGCCTCCTCTTGTTCATTAGGGACTTTAAAATCTGGATCGGTACTATATACCAGCGGTATACTAGCGAAACTGTGGAGCGTATTTTTTGGTTTCTTCGACATCTTAAAAAAGCTAGTTCACCCGCATGCTTACGATCACAAAACCAGTCTTAGTGGTTTGAAGCAATAAGGTCAAATTATATTTTTGTTGACTGGATAATAATTTACCTGTGAGGTATAAAGTATTACCTAATTTTCTTTCTGCACTTTTATCAAAACCTACAATGTTTTTTTGATTGAAAAAAGCTTGTAAGGTTTCATTGGCTTGTTGGGCATTAAGTGGTTGATCCGAAACCTGATCTAAAATACTTGACTCCACTTGACTCCCCCAAAGGCTTTTCAAAGCATTAAAATTTCCTGTCTGCAAATGTTGTACCAATAAATCCGTTTCATGCTGCGCCTGAACAGCTGCGCTGCAGTGCAAAAGGGCCAATACCACAAGTATTTTAGCGATTAACTTCATTTTTGACTATTATAGTAGGATAAGGTTTTGTAATGTGCCTAGTATTTTGAAACTTTGAGGTATAAAAATAAAGAAATTATACCCAACGGTTTAAAAACTTAAAGAATATGTCAAAAAAAGTAATATTAGTGATCATGGATGGCTGGGGACTGGGTCAAATCACTAAAGCAGATGCCATTCAACATGCGCATGTGCCCTTTGTAACCCAACTCTATCAACAATACCCTAATAGTACTTTAGTAACATGCGGAGAAGAAGTTGGCTTGCCCGAAGGACAAATGGGTAACAGTGAAGTAGGTCATTTAAATTTAGGCGCAGGAAGGATTGTGTACCAAGAATTACAAAGAATCAATGTAGCAATAAAAACAGGTGAGTTTGCAAGCCACCCCACCCTACTTGCTTCCATTCGATATGCAAAAGAAAATAATAAGCCACTTCATTTAATGGGTCTAGTAAGTGATGGCGGTGTACATGCACATACACAACACTTAAAAGCATTATGTGACTTATGCAAATCCGAGGGTTTAACAAAGGTATTTATTCATGCTTTCACTGATGGTAGAGATACAGATCCAAAAAGCGGACAATGCTATATCGAGTCACTTGAAACACATTTAAAGCAATCAGTAGGTAAAATTGCCACGGTGAGTGGTAGGTATTACGCAATGGATCGTGATAAGCGCTGGGAAAGAGTTCAACTCGCCTACAACGCCATGGTCAATGGTATTGGAAGCACAGCCAACAGTGCAATTGAAGCCATTCAAGAAAACTATGCAAAAGAGGTGACGGACGAATTTATCTTGCCAACAGTATTGACTGAAAATGGACAACCCATCGCTCGTATCGAAGCAGGAGACGCCGTGATCTGTTTTAATTTTAGAACAGACCGTTGTAGAGAAATTACAGAAGTGTTGACACAAAAAGATTTTCCTGAACAAGGCATGCATGCCCTTGAATTGCATTATACCACGATGACAAAGTATGATGAAACTTTTAAAAATGTACATGTTGTTTTTGAAAATGATAATTTAGAAAACACTTTAGGTGAAGTATTAGCGAAGCATCATAAAAAACAAATTCGAATTGCAGAGACAGAAAAATACCCACACGTTACATTCTTTTTCAGTGGCGGCAGGGAGCAACCTTTTGAAGGAGAAACAAGAATCATGGCAGCTTCTCCAAAAGTCGCTACTTATGATTTACAACCCGAAATGAGCGCTTTTGAACTCACAGATAAAATATTACCTGAAATCAATGCAGGCAACCCAGATTTCATTTGCTTGAATTACGCAAATGCTGACATGGTTGGTCATACGGGCGTATTTAGTGCAGTCGTTAAAGCAGTTGAAACCGTAGATGCCTGTGTCGAAAAAGTAGTGACTGCTGGGTTAAACAATGGCTATACTATCTTTTTGACTGCAGACCATGGCAATGCTGATTTTATGATGAATGAAGATGGCAGTCCTAATACCGCGCATTCCTTGAACTTGGTACCCTTTTTTATAATTGACAAAACTTGGAAAGGCAATATACAAGCCGGCAAATTAGGCGATCTTGCACCTACGATATTAACCATGATGGATTTACCTATTCCTAAAGAAATGACAGGTAAGGTGTTAATCTAAATCACCTTAAAAGCTTCGAGCAATCGTCCTTAAACTAAACAATGAAAATACACAAAGCCACTTATTTAATATCTAGTCCTAATTATGATCAATGCCCTAAATTAGAAGCACCAGAATATGCTTTTATTGGACGAAGTAATGTAGGAAAGTCTTCCATCATCAATGCGATTTGTGGTCAAAAAGGATTGGCAAAAACATCCTCTGCACCAGGAAAGACGCAATTGATTAACCATTTTGAAGTCATTAGTAACGAAGTGGTTAAAGGACGTCAAGAAAAATGGTATATCGTGGATTTACCAGGCTATGGCTATGCTAAGGTGTCACAAAGTAGTCGTAGACGTTGGGAACAAATGATCGAAAATTATTTACGAAAGCGACCTAACTTGAATCGTGTTTTTGTGCTGATAGATGCTAGACATAGCCCTCAAAAGATTGACCTTGAATTCATTGAACAATTGTTTCAATGGCAAATTCCCTACACCTTAATTTTCACCAAGTCTGACAAAGAAAAACCAGGTGTGGTAAAGCGCAATGTCGAAGCCTTTTTTGAACATTTAAAAGCCTCTTTCCCTTATTTACCAGAAGGGTTTGTAACCAGCGCCGAAAAGAAATTGGGTACAGAAGAAGTGCTGGACTGTATCGCACGCTATAACTTACTTTTTAACGAAGACAAAGCATCCAACTAATATGAAAATACTTATTCAATATATTAAGCCTTTTAAAGGCTTAGTTTTTTTAGCGTTTATCCTTGCAGCGATCAACCAAACCTTTTCTTTGTTCGATCCAATGATCTTTGGAAAATTGATTGACGGCTTTGCCAAAAGTCCTTTCACCGATGCATCAGGAAATCCAAGAACACAAGCCATGTTTTTACAAGGCGTGGGCAATATGCTCCTTTTATTAGTAGGTACAGCCATGGTCAGTAGAATTGCAAAGGCCTTTCAGGATTACACCGTGAACGTTATTATTCAAAAATTTGGCGCTGCCTTATTTACAGATGGCTTAAAGCATTCTATGCAATTGCCCTACCAGGCTTTTGAAGACCAAAGAAGTGGCGAAACATTGTCCATTCTAACAAAAGCGAGAGCGGATTGCGAAAAATTCATCAGCTATGTCATTAATGTAGTTTTTGGAATAGTAGTAAGTGTTGTATTTGTTTCTATATATGCCACAAGACTACACTGGTCCATTATCCCTATTTATATTGGTGGTGCCAGTATGATTGCTTATGTCACTAATTTATTGAGTAAGAAAATCAAGGTGATTCAAAAAAACATCGTTCAAGAAACCACCAGTTTAGCAGGTACCACAACAGAGAGTTTAAGAAATATTGAATTGGTAAAAAGTCTTGGCTTAACCACACAAGAGATTAATAGACTGAATAATAATACCTATAAAATCCTTGCACTAGAACTAAAGAAAGTAAAAAATATTCGTTCTTTAAGTTTCATACAAGGCACTATGGTAAATGCTTTAAGGCAAGTGATCACATTTACATTAATGTGGTTGATCTTTAAGGAAATCCTTACCGTAGGCCAATTGATTTCATTGCAATTTTATAGCTTCTTTATTTTTGGACCCTTACAGGAAATTGGTAGCATCATCATGAGCTATAGAGAAACCGAAGCTTCCTTGAATAATTTTGATGCTTTGATGAAGAAACCAATTGATACCCCGCCATCTAATCCTATTTCAATTGGCGATATTGAACAATTGGCCTTTAATCATGTGGGCTTCCAACATCAAACTGCTAATTTTAAAGCAATTGATCAAATAAGTTTTGAAGCTAAAAAAGGGGAAACCATCGCTTTTGTTGGCCCATCAGGTGCTGGTAAAAGTACTTTGGTAAAATTATTAGTAGGCCTCTACCAACCACAAGAAGGAGCTATTTTAATGAATGGCGTCAATACAGCACAGATTGACATGAGTGCTTTAAGAAATCAAATTAGTTTTGTGACCCAAGACACGCAGCTTTTTGCTGGCACCATTAAAGAAAATTTAGCATTCGTGGCACCCAATGCGACGGAGGAAGAAATGTTATTGGCCTTGACAAAAGCAAGTTGTGCTAACATCTTAGACAAAGGCGGCAATGGATTGGCAACAGTGATTGGAGAAGGCGGGTTAAAATTAAGTGGTGGCGAAAAGCAAAGATTGTCCATTGCAAGGGCGTTATTAAGACATCCACATCTATTAATATTTGACGAAGCTACCTCTTCTTTAGATAGCTTGACAGAAGAGTCTATCACAGATACCATTCGTGACTTATCTAAAGAAAGAGAACAAATCACTATCATGATTGCGCACAGACTGAGTACAATAATTCATGCAACAAGAATCTATGTATTGGAAAAAGGAACGGTGATAGAATCTGGAAGCCATCAAAGCTTATTAGAAGAAAAAGGATTGTATTACGCCATGTGGAGACAACAGATTGGCGAACGTAAAGGACAATAATTAAGTGTCTTCTCTTTCAAATTTCTTTTTAAGGTACTCCATCACGGATGGATCTTCTAGCCCCTCCATGTCGCTAAGTTCTAGTTCAATCGCTTTTGTGCTTAATCTAATTTCAATTAAAGAAACAAAGATGGATATAGAAAAGCAAATTAAGCTGGTGGCAAAAATGAATTTAGCAATCGCTTGGAATTGAATGAAAATAAAAAACATAGACAACAAGGACAGCATTAATGCCGCAACGCCATAGGTTTGCATGCGCTGGATTAATTTGATCCTATATTTCAAGTTCTTAATTTGAGCAAAAATAATCGATCCTTGATCTTGCTGTTGATACTTGTCGTGCAAAGTACGCACACGGTTAGACAAAGCCAAAAAACGATTGGTATAGGCCAGCATAATCAGACTGATTGCCGGAAATAACAAAGCTGGGATATTAACAGATAGTTCCATAGTATAAATTTAGTAAAAATAAACCGGTATTTTTGCATCCTACCCTATGGAGAAAGAGCAGTTTAAGAAAATACAATCTAGCATACCACAAGAGCCAGGCATTTATCAATATTTTGATGAAAAGGGCAAACTATTGTATGTAGGCAAGGCGAAGCATTTAAGAAATAGAGTGAGCTCTTATTTTATTTCAAATCAACATAGTTTAAAAACTATTGAACTCGTTCAACGAATTGCGGAGATCAAGTTCACCATTGTTAACTCTGAACATGACGCTTTTCTTTTAGAAAATGAGTTGATCAAGAATTACCAACCCAAATACAATATCAATTTAAAGGATGACAAAACCTATCCTTATATCGTCATCAAAAATGAAGCATTCCCGAGGGTATTCCTAACAAGGCGAAAACTAAAAGATGGCGCCACTTATATTGGCCCTTTTACGCATGTCTATGCAGTTCGAGAATTAATCAACCATATTAAGGAAACAATTCCATTAAGAACTTGCACCCTCCCTCTTACAACCAAGAACATTCAACAAGGCCGATTCAAGGTTTGTCTTGAATACCACTTGGGTAACTGCAAAGGGCCTTGCCAAGGTCATCAAACAGCCGAAGACTATGCTACATCGATTGACCAAGTGAAGCATTTGCTTAAAGGGAATGTAAAGCCACTGGTTCAAAACTTAAAAGAAACAATGCACGCAGAAGCTGCTGCACTTGCTTTTGAAAAAGCCAATGAAACCAAAAGAAAAATTGAGGAGTTGGAGCGTTACCAAACTAAGTCTGAGATTTTAACCAAACAACAAGAAGCCATGGATGTATTTAGCATCGCCATGGAGGAAGACCAGGCTTATGTAAATTACCTGATGCTTCAAGAAGGCCGTATTGTTCAGACCCATATGCTTCCTTTAAGTATTCCATTAGAAGAGTCAAAAGCAACGGTGCTTGCTTTTGCAATTCATTATTTTAGAACCCAACTTGAATCGGAAGCAAAAGAAATTATTGTACCTGTCGAACCTGATGAAAAAGTTCAAGGTATCAAATATACTGTACCAAAATTGGGCGAGAAATTACAATTATTGGCCTTGTCTCAAAAAAATGTAGACTATGCCTTAAAGGATTGGAAACATAAACAAGCCTTGGTGAAAGTAAGTGAAACAGCACCAGTGAATGAAGTATTGGTGGAACTTAAAAAATTACTCTCTTTACCCTCTGTACCCAACCATATTGAATGTTTTGATAACTCCAATTTCCAGGGCGCTTATCCCGTGTCTGCGATGGTATGTTTCAAAAATGGTATTCCAAGTAAATCAGATTACCGAAAATTCAATATTAAAACAGTGGTGGGTATCAATGACTTTGCCAGCATGCATGAAACTGTTTTAAGACGCTATAGTTCGGTCCTGCAAAAAAAGCAACCATTGCCTCAGCTCATCATTATCGATGGCGGTAAAGGTCAATTGAATGCTGCTTTAGACGCCCTAAAAGAATTGGGCATTCAAGATAAAGTAACCACAGTTGGTTTAGCAAAAAATATAGAGGAGCTGTTTTTCCCAGGAGACAATAGTTCTATCTTACTCAATTGGAATAGTGCTGCCCATAATTTAGTCCGCAATATCAGAGACGAAGTACACCGTTTTGGCATCACCTTCCATAGGGCTCAAAGGTCTAGAGGCGCCTTAGTCAATAGTTTGGACCATATCGAAGGCATTGGTCCAAAAACAAAAGACACGCTATTAAGTTATTTCAAGTCGGTGAGCAAAATAAAAAGCGCCAACCCCAGTATTTTAACTGAACTGATTGGCGCTTCAAAAACTAAAATATTATTAGCTGCTTTTGAAAAGGATTAATACACCCAACGATCCTGTTCGAAATCAAATATTTTTTGCTTAATCTTTTCTCCTTCTTGTAATCGTTTGATTGGATCTTTAAATAATGCATTCAACATTTTATCATTATAATTATCCAAAGTAGATTTAACAACATAGCCATTGAAATAGCGGCTTTCAAATAATTCCTCCCAGGTAATACGACTTGATATATTTCTAGGATTATACACTTCTGCTTTCGCAAGGCTTGTTCTTAGTTCTGGGTAATAGATCCAAAACAAAGGACGCTTCACCACCTTATTGCCTATCTGTATTGCTGCGATTGGTGCAATACCAATAATTCGGCTATACATTCTACTCGTTTTACTATCAAAAATCCATTGTTCTTTTAGTCTAAACGTATAAATAGAATCTGGATTAGGCGCTAGGTTAGTGTTATAGATAATACTAGTGTCGTACACATTTGGATCCAATACATTTTGAACCAACTGCGTATCTAAACTCCCTTTTAAAGAAGCATTCACTTCATCTAAAGTCAACGGTGTAGTAAAACGGTCGTCTATTGTAGAGAAAGGAACAACACCGTCTTTTTCTATTGCACGTAATAAAACAGCAAAGAAACGTTGGTCTCCATTTTCATCATAGGATTGGTACATGAAAGTGCGATTGATCTTTTCTCTTGCATCAATTTCTTCCCAAACAAATTCACTGAACAATGCATCTTCTTCTCTTAGGTTTTCATAAGGCAATGGCAGTCTTTCTTTCACCCCTTTTCTAGAATTGGTTTCAGAAAAGAAAGCATATCCATTTCTTAAGCTTCTTTTATTGTTTGCATTAAATCCACCTACCACAGTCGTGTCAATATTTTTAGATGGTTTAACATCTGAAACAGTTGGCGCTGCCACTACTGGATTGCTAACAACTTGCTTGGTTACAGGCTTTGTAACCACCGTATCTTTTACAGGCGTCGCTTTCTTTTTTGATCCGTAAGAAAACTGAGCATGTGCAGACATGGTCATCACCAAAGAGGCTAAAACCATGCAGCTTGTTTTCATTGTTATTTTCATAAAAATATTATTGTAAAATAAAGGTGATGGTTTGATCTAATTTTCTTGAACCGCCGCCTGGCTCTGCCACTTTGATTTCACCAATAGTCACCGTCGTGCCTGCTTGACATTTTCTAATCAATTGTGTAGCACCTCCTGAAAATGCTGGACCATTCACTTCTGCAAAATCTGGCTCATCAAATCCTTTTCCTGTAGCAATCACGATATAAGAAAGCACATTGAATTTCACCCCTTCAAAAACAAAGTCTCTTAAATCTGCAATCACTCCACCTTGTGCCCTGAACTTACCAGCCGGCATATTACCACCAGCGCTTCCACCCACAATCGCAATTGGATCTGGAATACGCTTCACAGGAATCGCTAATTTTTGAGTTTGCTTGCCATCGTTCACGTTCACCACCGCAGTTCCAGTTTGTGCACAAGTCACTATATATTGTCCAGAACCTATTTTCCTAATATTGGCACCTGCACCTTCTACTGTTACACTAATTTTTTCTCCACCGCCACCGCCAGTGATGCTCAATGGATTTTCTAACCCTTTATAAAATACCCTGGTCTTGTCAGTTGAAACGACTAAACCAGAAGGCGTACCTACTGTAAATTTCACATCCTTCTCTACTACTGCTGTTTCTCCATTTGGTTTTAAGAAAGAAATACGAACGCGTTTAGTTTGCACCCCTGGGTTTGAACCCGCTACCGACTTATAGACTGCAGATCCGTCTGCCGTTACTGGCACCACCACACCATCAATCGAAATAGTAGGTTTTGCTGCACTACTAAAAGCACCCACACCCGCTGTAATCACTAATTCTTCGCCAGACATCAAGTACTGAGAATTAGAAGCGGCAAATGCATTAAACTGATCGTATACTAATTCTACCTGTCCAATTTCTTTATGACAATACTCCACCACTTGTGCTTCTGTATTGCGAATATCATTTTGAAATTTTGTTAAAATCGTGATAGCAGCAATTGTCGGCGTCATGTTAAAATAAGCATAAGACCAATCGTTCTTTGCAGCCATATTATTTGAAGTAGGGATAGATAAATCTAAAGAGACCGTTGGGATCACCTCTTTCTCTATCGCAGGATCAATCGCACCTAAATCTTGCTTGAACTGTTTTAGTTTATTGAACAATTCTTCTCCTCTCGAAATGCCAGATTTTTTGTTTAAGAACAACCTAGTCGTTGCATCTAAATCATCTTCTTTAAAAGTCTCTTTACCGTCTTTAATTGTAAGTCCAGCTTCTTCCTTTAACGCCAACTTCAAAGATTCAATGTAGGCATACATTTCGTCTGCCATCCCTTTTACCTTATTAGCCCTAGGCGCCCATATAGCTGCTTTCTCTGCCGTCTTTGGGTCATTTAATTTAGCAGCTAAAGAGGTATATATATCTTGGTTCTTCTTTTGAATAATGACATTCGCATTCATCAAACTTTGATCAATTGTCTTGAAAGCATTTAAAATTTCGCTAGATACATTCAATGCCAAGAGCGCAGTCAACACCAAGTACATGATGTTGATCATTTTCTGCCTTGGTTCTTTAGGTAACGACATTTACGCTATATTTTATTAAGTGAGTTAAATTAATTTGAATCAAAAAGCAATCCTGCTTATTTACCTTGCATTGCACTAATCATTCTGCTATACACTTGATTCAATTGCGTTAAATTATCTGCCAACTGTGTCATTTGCTCTTTGGTTCTTGCCGCTTCATGTACTGTAGAGCTCATTGAAGTTGACATCTCTTTTAAACTACCATAGAAATGATTCATTTCATCCATCGTCTTACCCATTGATAAAAACTGATTGTTCAAATTCTTTAACCCTTCAGTTGAACTATTGATCGTACCTAAATTATTAGATACATCTTGTACTGTTTTTTGAACACTATTTAAAGCATGAACTAATTCAGTGGCATCTACTTTTCCACCGCCTACTGCACCTGTTGGATGATCCACTGGTGGCGGTGGCAAAAATGCATAAATCACAAATATGCCCGCTTCGGTGGTCAAGCCTACAATCAATGCCCAGTCTGCCCAAGACAGATGGATGATTTTCGCCAATGCACCAAGGATAACTACAGCAGCCCCTAAAGAGATGACTACGTTTACGATCTTATTTGTTTTTTCTGAAATTGTTTTTGCCATTAGGAGAGATTATAAAAATTAAAAAGTTTGTTGATAATTTGATTTCGATCATTAATTAATTCTAGGTGCCATTGATAAGACACATCTAAATCCAATATATGATTTAGCGGTATCTTGGTATTCATAATTTCTTGAACTTACTTGACAGTTGTAAGCAATGTCTTTCCATGATCCACCTCTGATAACTTTTCTTTTCATTAAGATAGGATCTGAATCTTTTGCATTGTATTGAACATCAGGACTAAAGTCTCCAAAAAAGTTATAGCTTCCTTCATAAAACACAGAACTAGTCCACTCCGCCACATTACCAGCCATATCAAACAATTTGAAATCGTTTTCTGTATAGGATTTTACTTTGGTGGTATAGATATTGTCATTTTTTGCATCCCCTCCAAAATAGTCCCCTCTACCTGGTTTGAAATTCGCTAACAAACGTCCTTCTTTTGTTTTTGTATAAGGAGATCCCCAAGGATACATTGCGTTTGATTTTGAATTACCACGAGCAGCATATTCCCATTCTGCCTCTGTAGGCAATCTGTAAATACCATCTACTTTCTGATCAGACCTGCCAGGCTTGCCTGCATAGTAGTCACTGTTATTGGTTCTCCAATGTGTAAAGGCAACCGCTTGTTTCCAAGTAACCCCTACCACAGGATAATCGTTATAGGCAGCATGACTAAAATACAATCTAGTCAAAGGTTCATTGTAAGAATAAGAGAAATCACGCATCCAAACCAATGTGTCTGGATACACTTGTTGATTCACCGTAATTAAATAATCACCCAGAGATTGCTCTAGTCCTTTGGAAGCCTTTGCCGCTGCTTTTAAATCAACAAAAGAATATTTGTAGACTAATTTATTAGGATCTATTTCTATTCTGCCCTGGATACGATTGTCTGGACTTAATAAAAGTTCATTTAATTTTTCAAGAACCGCTTTGCTATTTTGATTGATCCTTGCTGCCCTTGCCCAATCCACACGAATGGTATCTTCTGTTTGATTGATACCGCCGCCATAGATGGCCAAATACTTTAATGAATCTGCCACATATTTTACAAATCTTCTGTATTGCTCGTTGGTTACTTCTGTTTTATCCATGAAAAAGCTTTGCACAGAAACTAATTTCTTTCTGTTCACCATAGATAAGTCCATTTGCTCGTCACTTGCCCCCATGTAAAACGATCCACTTGGAATCGCTACAGTTAGTGGATCCAATCGCTTGTTTTTACTATTTTGTTTGTCCTTTTTTGGTGGAGCAAACGCAATTACAGAAAGCGACAGCACCAAGAGGCTTAAAGCTGCAATAGGAAAATTGATCTTTCTATTCTTTAAAAATGGTATCATATTGATTTAGAACGATTTTTTTTACAAAAAATTACTTTTTTAGGTAAAATTTCAGCCATTTATTTTACATCCTCCTGTACCTGAAATATTGGCTTTTCACCTGAATTAAGTGGTGCAAATTAACACATTAGATGTTAGATATTTGCTAAAATCAGCTCCACGCTGGACAAAGGTGCAGAACAGGTCTTGTTTTTACACATAAAATATTGATTATCAATACTTAATTTGCCTTTCAACAATGGGATTGATTCATTTTGAACAGGGCTATTTAGCCGTAGGGTGTGGGGTAAAAAAGGCTTTAGTAATGCCGGGATTTGATTGCATACAGTTGGCCCCATCCCCACTAACTCAATCAAGCCTTCGGACATGACATAAAAGGTTTGAGCCCAATGTCCAAATGAACCTGGATATTGCACTAAGGTCCTTTGCATAGAAGCGATCATATTTTCGGCATGTGTTACCCAAATTGGCTGATCAAATACATGGCCTAAATAATACAAACTATTGCATATCAACGCATTTCCGCTTGGTTGAGCGCCATCATAGCTTTCTTTTTTTCGAAGGATGATATCTTGTTGATAGGAAGCGGTATAATAAAAATAAAGCGACTCCTCGTCTATAAAATGGGTCAATACATAGTCCATCCATTTTTTAGCCTTCATCAAATAGTCGCTATTTCCCGTCACTTCTTGTAATTGAATATAAGCTTGAATCAAATTGGCATAATCATCTACAAAGGCGGGTGTTTTTGGTACACCATTGACTGCACTATGATAGGCATACCCTTCACTGGCATGGAATAAATGGGTTTCCATCCAATCCATACATTGTATTGCCGCCGCTTTGTAAGTCTCGTTCCCGGTAGCTGCATAAATTTTGCAAAAACCTACCACAAGCATTCCATTCCAACCTAAAATAACCTTGTGGTCCAAGGCCGGACGAATACGTTGTGCACGCAGGTTAAATAATTTTTCTTTTTCCTTTAAGAAAGCAGGCGACCAAGCTAATTCAAGATCGGATTGTGTCCACAAAATGTTTGTGTGTTCCCAGTTTCCGTTTTCTTGTATTTGATAGTAATTGCAAAAGGAATCAAAAAGCGAAGGGTCAATCATTGACTTTAATTCGGCATAAGACCAAGTATAAAATTTTCCTTCTACGCCTTCCGAGTCTGCATCTAATGCTGCATAATACCCACCTTCTCCATTGAACATTTCTCTTTGTAAAAAAGCAAAACTTGCTTCAATGACTTTAGTATAAATGGGTTTCTGTGTAATTTGATACGCCTCTGCCAATACCCCCAACAACAAAGCATTGTCGTACAACATTTTTTCAAAATGCGGCGCCTGCCACATTGCATCCACACTGTACCTAGAGAATCCTCCGCCTAAATGATCATAGATGCCTCCTTGTATCATTTTATCAATCGACCTCAGTGCATGCACGATAGATGCTTGATCTTTGTTTTGAAAATAATTCCTGAATAAAATTTGAATTGAAAATGTTTGTGGAAATTTTGGCGCAGCACCAAATCCACCCCATTGCGTATCAGCATTGTGTAATATTCTTTGAGCAATCAATTGAAAATCTTCTTTGGTAGCTTGCTGCTTTAATTCGCCTTCATGATTACTTTGACTTTGTTGCGCTTTAATATTCGTGTCTAAAAGATGTTGAGTCAGGTGCGTTGCCTGCTCCACCAATTTAGTACGATTGTTTTCAAATGCTTGTTGTACCCCTTTTAACACATCCAACCAGGAAGCCCTATTTTGCATCGCGATAGGCGGGAAATAAGTGCCCCCATAAAAAGGTTGACCATTGGGTAAAAGAAAAATATTCAAAGGCCATCCACCAGAACCTGTCATGGCTTGCAAGGCGTCCATATAAATATGATCAATATCTGGACGCTCTTCACGATCCACTTTCACATTGATAAAATGAGTGTTCATATACGCTGCCACCGCTTCATCCTCAAAACTTTCACGTTCCATGACATGACACCAATGACAAGCAGCGTATCCTATACTTAATAAAATGGGTTTGTCCTCGGCCGTAGCGGTTGAAAATAAATCATCGGACCAAGGCCTCCATTGCACAGGATTATGTGCATGTTGTAACAAATAAGGACTTGTTTCCTCTATTAAGGAATTGGTAAATTTTTTAGCTGCACTCATAGGAGTGCAATTTAGATTATTTCTTTTTAGAAGCTTGGGCTAAAAAAAGATCAAGTCCAGCAAACATACTAGAAACTTGTGGGCTAGGTACTTTAATATGCAAGTTCAACCCTGCATCTTCAATGGCCTTACAAGTGTTAGAGCCAAAAGCAGCCAAAGCGGTTCCGTTTTGTGTAAAGTCGGGTTGGTTATCATATAAACTCTTTAAACCACTTGGTGTGAAGAGACAAATCACATCAAACTGATGTTCTTTTAATAGTGGTTTAATGTCACTGCTTACGGAACGATACATATAAGCCAGGTCGAACGAACAACCATGGTCTTTTAACCAGTTTACAATTTCATTATCCTGCTGGTTTTCACTACATACATATAAAAATTGCTCGTTGGCTTTATGTTTATTCAAAACATCGAATAGCTTCTTATTGGTGCCATCTGCACCAAAAAATACTTTTCTTTTTCGGTACATGATAAATTTCTGCAAATACAATGCAACCGATTCAGTGATACAGAAATATTTTGTGTCTTGGCTAATATTTACCTTTAATTCATCACAGGTTCTAAAAAAATGATCGATGGCATTTTTACTAGTAAAAATAACAGCGGTATAAGCAGCCACATCTATCTTCGTTTTTCTAAACTCTTTTGCGCCGATGGGCTCCAATTCAATAAATGGCTTAAAAAATAAAGTCACCTTATACTTTCTTTCTAAATCAAAGTAAGGCGATTTTTCACTTTCAGGTCTTGCTTGTGAAATCAGGATTTTTTTAATGGACTTAGTTGCAGTTGCTTTTTTGTCTCCACTCATTTCTTTTGCCATTTTACACTTTCTACTTTAGTAAGTACCTCCAAAATATTGAACTATTATTTTATACAAAATCAATAGGGGCAGTATTTCGAAAGCACAAAGGTAAAGAAAAAAATGGAAGGAGGAGATATGTAATTTGTTCCTAACAGATGTTAATGAAAACAGGTACCTATATAGTACCAATAAGACCATCAAGAAGCCGGCTCCAGCGATGGCAAATGGATGTAAGGAAGGCCTTGCAAAAGCAAGGATAAGGACAAATGGAATCAACAACATCCCCAGGACTTTATTGATCATAAAGACCACAAAAATATAGGTCTGCACCAGGTCCTTGGTGTTAAAGATGTACCCTGCTATGGTTAAACAAATAAACTTACCCATATACAAACTCAAAAAGAACAAACTCATATAGAGATAGGCCTCCCAGAAATTGATGGGCAGTAAATGATTGCTAAAAATAATCAGGGTGGCCATTAAAGAAAAGCTCATTACAAAACTTAAGTTCATGATCATCGAAGCCATGCTGTTTTGTAATAGTTGTTCCCTATGCTGCATCATTCTCAAGGAAGATTGACTAAACTGACTAAATAGTTTAGGAATGTATTGTGGGAAAATGTTAATGATAAACCCATATAAAAAAAGCAACGCAATGATGGCATAAAATAAAATGTCTTTATCTGGTACCGCAAATTTCTGTTCAATTTTATACAATACATCCCCGGCATTGGCGCGTGTAGTTTTTTGATTGTACAGTTGGTAAGCATTCTTTTTTTGCGCATAATAATTTCGATACAACTGAATAATATTAAAACTACTGTCTCTAGGATCCCTCGGAATCGACTGAAGGTACCAAGCATCTGTCTGCACAAAAGTTTTAGGAATAATGGGGGTATACTTTAACCAAAGTGTATCTTTCACAAGCAGCGTGTCTTGCAAGAAGGCGCTCGTATCCAATGTGTTTTTAGCCGTATCTTTTACACCTACTTGCGTCACAGGAGTGAAGCTGGACAGTATAAAAAGTCCCATAAGAAGGAAAATGAGTTTTTTGAATTGGGCTAGCATCTATTGCAAAAATAAGTATAGTAAAGCAGAATTAAAGAACAATGCCTAGCTTTGTTGGTAATTCAGCTTATGGCAGGCATCTATATACATATTCCATTTTGCAAAAAAGCTTGTCATTATTGCAATTTTCATTTTTCTACACAGACAACGCATATTGAAGCTTTTGTAGCTGCACTACTCAAAGAAATAGAACTTCAAAAAGGGTATTTGACGGACCCTGTGCGCACCCTCTATTTTGGAGGAGGCACCCCTTCTTTACTAGAGCCAAGTCAATTAAAACAAATCTTAGATAAAATTTACAGTCATTTTGAAATAGCACCCGAAATTGAATGTACGCTAGAAGCGAATCCAGATGATATAAATGCAGTTCAACTAGCCGACTGGAAAAACATGGGCATCAATCGATTGAGTATTGGCATACAAAGTTTTCAAGCCCCCGCCTTAACTTGGATGAATCGAGCGCATACGATCGAACAATCTCATACAGCCATTGAACTAGCACAAGCAGCTGGCTTCCAAAATATAAGTATTGACTTAATCTACGGCACACCAAGTTTAAGTGACGCCGCCTTACTAGCTGATTTAGATTGGATCGAAAAATATCAAATCAAACACGTCTCTTGTTATGCCTTAACGGTGGAAGAAAAAACGGCATTAAAAAAATTGATAGAGAAAGCGCAATTAGAAGACGTTGATCCCGAAAAGCAAGCCAAGCATTTTGAGATCGTAACGGAAAGACTTGAAGCCATGGGTATGGAGCATTATGAAATTTCAAATTTTGCAAAGCCCGGATACAGAAGTCAACACAATAGTAACTACTGGTCTGGCATTCCTTATTTAGGTCTTGGCCCTTCTGCTCATTCATTCAATCAAATCTCTAGACAATGGAATATTGCTCACAATGCCTTGTATATGCAAAGTATTGAAAACAATCACTTGAATTTTGAAATTGAACAGTTGTCAGACGCCAATCGTTATAACGAATACATGATGACAAGTTTAAGACGTATAGAAGGATTTGACCTTGACTTTGTCAAAACACATTTCGGCAACTCCTATTTTGAACATACTTTACAGGTGATGGATACTGTGGGCACAAAGCATTATTTTATGCAAGTGGGAAATAGGTTTGCATTAACCAAAGAGGCTAAATTTTTAGCGGATGGGATCGCCTCTGACTTCTTTATACTAACAATGGCTCAATAGACTTAAAAGTCTCTGCCGGATCTGCACCCTTCCAAAGTATTTGGTAAACAGCATCCATAATAGGCAATTCTAATTGTAAGCTTTCGTTCATCGTATGAATACATTTGCTGGCATTGTAACCCTCTGCCACCATATTCAATTCCAATTCGGCAGCTCTTACAGTGTACCCCTTGCCAATCATATTGCCAAAGGTTCTATTTCGACTATGCAAGGAATAGCAGGTCACCAAAAGATCGCCTAAATAAACAGATGCGTTATGGTTAATACTAGAACAGCTGGTGCCTTGTTGATCCATGATTTTACATAGTAGCAATTGCATTTCATTGGCACAATTAGCAATGAACACACTCAAAAAATTATCGCCATATTCAAGACCATGTGCAATACCAGCACCCAACGCATAAATATTTTTTGCGACGCCAGCATATTGTACACCAATCACATCCTTATTGACTATGGTATTGATATATTCAGATTTAAAATAGTTCGCAATGGTAGTAGTGGCTGATTCATCCACCCCAGAAAAAGTCAAATAAGACAATTGCTCTGCAGCTACTTCTTCCGCATGGCTTGGACCCAGTAAAGTAAAGTATTGCGTGATGGGCAAATTGAATTTTTCAGCTAAATATTGATTCAATAAAATATTATGATTGGGTAAAACACCTTTGACTGCAGAGATGATTTTTTTTCCTTCAAGATCTGTCGCATCTAAACCTGTCAAAGTAGATTCAATATGTATAGAGGGCACTGCAATGATTAAAATATCTGCTTGAGCAACCACCCATTTGATATCCGTAGAAAACGTAAGCTGTTGTACATCAAAATAGGCATTTCTTAAATAATGTTGATTGTGTTTACGTTTCACAAAATAATCAATATTGCCCTGCTGTCTTACCCACCAAGTAATAGGATGGCCATTGTCTGTTACAATCTTTGCAATCGCAGTAGCCCAACTTCCACTACCAATGAGTCCAATTTTGCTTTTTTCCATGCTACAAACATAAGAAATTCATAAAAAAAGGGGTGCATTTTTTAAATGCACCCCTTTTTAAGCGTATTAGGCTGTTATAGACTTATTTCTTCTCTTCAAATAATTTCTCTTTCGTAACCACTTTCACCAAAGAACCATCTTTCAAAGTCTTACTAACAATGCTATAGGGCCCAGTGATCACTTGATCTCCTACTTTTAATCCTGCAACTTCAATAAAGTTTAAATCTTGGATGTCGGTTTTCACTTTTACCATTTTCACTTTATTGTCTTTTTGTAAAACAAATACAACCTCATTCAACTCCTGCTCTTTTGCAGGCTCTTTATCAGCAGCATTGGCTGTCGTATTAGATACTTTAGTATCCTTACCTTGACCATCATTGTCTCTTGTAGTCACTGCATTCAATGGCACAGAAATGACATTTACTTTAGACTTGGTTTGAATGTCTGCACTTGCAGTCATACCTGGTCTGAAAGGGAAAATCGCATTCTCCTTAATTAAATCTGTATAGCTCTCTGTTAACAAACGAATATGCACTTTATAATTGGCTACTTCAGCAGCAGCACTGATACCAGCCGCAGCAGCTGTAATTGGGTTTGCAATTTTATATACTATGCCTTTGAATTTTCTATTATTATACGCATCTACTTCTACCAATGCAGTATCTCCAATCTTTACTTTCGTGATGTCATTCTCCCCTACATCTACTCTTACTTCGATACTCTTCATATCCGCTACACGCATCATTTCTGTACCAGCCATTTGTGCGGTACCTACAACACGCTCTCCTTTTTTCACGTTCATTAAACTAATGATACCATCCATAGGAGAAACAATTGTTGTTCTAGCTAAGTCTTTTTCTGCTCTAGCCAATTGCGCTCTCACGCCTTGAACTTGTGCTTCGCCACTTTTGATAGACTCTTTTGCTCCATTGTAACTAGACTCAGCAGCACGATAAGTTTGTTCCACTTGCTCATACTCCGCTCTTGAAACAATTTTGTCCGCAAATAATTTTTTGTAACGCTCATAAGCCGCTTTGCTATTTTCGTAGCCATTCTTTAATCCACTTAAGCTTGCTTTTACGTTTTCGTATTGCGCTTTAACTTGATTCACAGAAGCAGTTACCTGATCTCTTTGAGAAGAATAAATATCTGCATAGATTTTAGCTAAGACCTGACCTTTGGTCACCTTAGCACCTTCTTCTACAAACAAATTCACAATCTCTCCAGAGATATCTGGACTCACTTTCACTTCGATTTCTGGATACACTTTACCACTTGCATTCACAGACTCTGTGATAGTTCTTAATTGTACTTTTTCAACAGTCACTTCTGTACCTTCTTCTTTGCCAATCACACCCGCTTTTTTCAGGCCAATTAACAATCCAACAAGGACAACAAAACCGACAATACTCCAAATGATTTTCTTATTCATTTTATTTATTTTTACGATGCTTTTAATGGATTAAAGAGAAAGCGCTTCTCCTTTATAAAACTCAAGTAATTTAATTCTAAATACATACTCATATTGAGCAGACTTATAATTTACTTTGGCCTTTAAAAAATTATTTTGATTGTTTAATAATTCAATGGTCCCCAACAAGCCTAACTCGTAGCGTTTAGTTGCAAAACTATACGCTTTCTCTGCAGAAGTAACCGCTTTTTGTGTTGCATTCAGTTTATTAAAAGCAACTACTGCATTGGTATAAGCCGCATAGATGTCTTGCTTTAATTTTCTTTGTGCATTTTCTTGCTGCAAATTAGCCGATTGGTAATTTAACTTAGATTGTTGGTAAGCGGTCTTAGATTGGTTGGCATTAAAAATTGGTATAGATAATTGTAATCCAAAATTTTGACCAAAGTTATTATCCAACTGTCTGCCCCATCCTGTCCATACACTACTAAAATCTCTATTGGTTGTGATGGTGTTATACAATGGGCTTTGAACAAAATACTTAGACGCACCTACGGTTACAAAAGGACTATTAGGTGTAATACTACTGAATCCAGCAGGTTCCACGCCACTGATGTATTTAAAAGAATTGGAGAAGTTAGTACTTAAAGAATAACCAAAGCTTAAAGTTGGATAAAATCCGGCTTTAGCCACTAAGCGATTTTTCTCCGCTGCTTTTAAACGAAGATTGGCTGCTTTAATATTAGGTAAATTTTGTTCTGCAACGCCGAAAACATAATCAGGCTGCAAGTCTGCAAAACCTTGTAATTTAATTTTATCAACTGGCTGAGCAACAATTTCAAACACTTCAGCCGCATCTAAATTCAATAAAGCTTTTAAACTTAATTTACTTTGCTCCACATTAGAAATCGCAGTAATATAATTACTACTATCATTGGCTAATTGAGTTTCTAACTCTAATAAATTAATCTCTGGCAATAATCCCACTTCTACTCTTTTCTTAGTAGCAGCCAATTGCTCTGTTGTTTGAGCAATTTGAATTTTTGCAATTTCAGATTGTTCGATAGAAGACAACACTTGTAAATAAAATGTCGCCACATTTAAAGAGATGTCATTTGATGCTGTTTGAAGATCTGCAATACTTGCCAACCAATTATAATTACTTGCGGCTGCGGTATTACCTAATCGATTGTTATTATACAATTGAATCCCTCCATTCAAGCCAAAGTTATTGTACAAAAATTGCGTCGTTGTAAAGGCGTTGGTTACTGGGTCAATAGAACGTCCTAAACGCATTCCAAGTCCAGAAGCCCCGCTCGCTGTTGGCAACTTATTGTACTTTGCTTGGTCTGCTTGCAATTTTGCCAATCGAGCTTGGATATCTGCTTGTTGTACAGAAATATTATGCTTGATAGCATATTCCACACAGGTTCTTAAATCCCATTGTGCAGGTGTCTGTGCCGTTAAGGACAGTGTAAATCCAAGAAAAATAAACGAAAAAATGTATCTCATTGTCTGTATTGAAAATTATAAATTCCTATTATACAGTACAAAAGTAATGCAAACCTTAGGAGTTGTCTAATTTTTAGACAAACGGACATTCATATGGCTGAACAGCTATGGGTGGGTATAAAAGGCTTCCGCTATCCCTGGGAGGACTTTTTATAGTAAAATAGGCGGTATAAGACCAATACAATTGCCACTAAAACGACGGCTGTGAGCGCAGAATATGGCTTATCGATGACAACGGCCACCGCTACAAATGCATAAGCCAATACAAAAATAGCTGCAAAAATGGGCGTCCAACGCTTTAATCCTCCAGTGACAGCGCTATCCCCCTGGCCTTTGCGTCTTAAAATGAATAAAGTAGCTGCAGAAGTGCTCATGCCTAAACAATCCAGAAAAATACTAAAACTCAAAACATCATCTACCCCCTTGCCAAAAAACGTAATCAAAACCGTAGTGATCGCAAAAACGGTCAAACCCGGCACCAATGCATCCGTTTTAGCATGCTTTTTTTGAAAGATGGCTGGCAATACTTTGTCTTCACTCATTGCAAACATGACTCTAGGATTACTCATTAAAATTACATTCACATAAGCAAGCACACTTAATACCATCGCAAAATCAAACACCTTGGCACCTAATTTACCAAACCAGGCTTCAAATAAAAGGGAGCCTATTGCATTGGCATTTTTAATATTGTCAAAGCCGATTACTTTGACATAAGTATAATTAATTGCTAGGTATAAAAACAACACCAATAAAATACCCACTACAATGCCTCTTTGCATCGTTTTTCCAGAACTCACCTCTGCGCCAAAATTAATCGTCTGTTGATAACCGCCATAAGTAAAAAATACGGCCACCAAACTTACCATCAATAACAAGACGCCATTTGTACCATCGTACACATATACTTTCCCCTCATTGAATCCGTGTGGTGCTACATTCACTCCTTTGAATAAGGAAGTGATTAACAATAAAATCAAACTGATTTTAACCACCATCAATACATTTTGAGTGCGGCTACTTGTTTTTAACCCCAATAAATTAACGATATAAAATAAACCCACCGAAAAGGAGGCCACACCAATATTGAAAAGGGTTCCAGAAGGTCTGCCAAATAATAAATCACTCACATAGTCTGCACCAATCAAAGCCACTACTGCTAAAGAAGCAGCATTGCTAATTAAAATCAATACATTAATTGTAAAGCCGACACCAGGATGGTAACAATGTGCAAACACTTTATAGTAGCCCCCCATCACCGGTAATCTTTGTCCAATTTCAGCATACGTTAATGCACCAAACAAGGCAATGATGCCACCAATCATCCATGCGCTAAAAAAAATCAAAGGCGTTCCAGATTTAGCAGCAATCGTAGCAGGTGTTTTAAATATCCCCATGCCAATCACTAAGCTGACCACAATCATGGTTAAACTAAAAAAATTTATGCTTTGTTTTGTGTTATTACTCATAATAGAATTGCTTGAAACTATACTTAAATATAAATGTAGCAAACTTATTGGGAGTTTTCAACAACGGGTTGATAATTAAATACAAGCCCGCTGTAAAAAAGAATAAATTTGCAATGGATTAGGTTCATGAAAATGATTAAAAGGGAATCCAGTTGAAACCTGGAGCTATTCCCGTAGCTGTAAGTTCGATGCATTTGCATTTAAGACATATCCACTGAAGTAATTTGGGAAGGAGTCTTAGTAAAGAACGAGCCAGAAGACCTGCCTGATGCAAAGAAATCAACAGCTTTCGGGTAAAAAGCAAGGATTGTATTAAATTTTGGCTTGCCAAAATCTCTTATGGTTCTCTTATTCCAGGAAGCTCATTGTTCACTCAAAAAACAAAACAATGAGCAAAAAAATCTTCACGCTCTCGGTGTGTCTTATTGCCACCACCCTCGTCTTTGGACAACAAAAAGACAGTCTTTCAGACAATTCAGCTACTCAACTAGAGGAGGTCATTGTAACCGCCAACAAAATTGAACAAAAACAAACAGGCACTAGCAAAGTCATCACCATCATTAACGCTGCACAAATTCAGCAAAATGCAGGTAGAACCATTGCCCAATTATTGAACGAACAAGCCGGCCTAAGTTTACCTGGTACCTTAAGTAATTTAGGAACTGTACCAAGTATTTACATGCGTGGAGCAGCCTCTGGCAGAACCTTAATTTTAATAGATGGCGCTCCTGTAGGTGACCCTTCTATGATCAGTAATGAGTTTGATTTAAACTTAGTTCCATTGAATCAAGTAGAGCGTATTGAAATTTTAAAAGGCGCACAAAGTACGCTATATGGATCTGATGCAATAGGTGGAGTGATCAATATCATCACCAAAGGAAAAGGCGGCGGTGGCGGTGGATTGAGTTATGGTAGCTATGGAACCAAGCAAGGAAATTTCCAGTTCAATGCTAACTACAAAAAGTTAGACTTTGCCATTGGGTTTGAAAACCAAAATGCAGACGGCTTTTCTTCAGCCAGAGATGTAACCAATAAAGGTAATTTTGATCAAGATGGCTATCAAAACAATAGCTTTTTTGTAAAAGCAAAATACAAGTTTGATACCCTTTGGAATCTTCAATTATCTAGTAGAAAAACGGCGTATAAAGCTGCAATTGATTATGGTGGTTTTAAAGATGATAAAGACAACGAGTTTACCAATGCAACTGCCATGAACGGTCTAATTCTACAATACAAAAAAGCAAAAACTACTTTTCAAATCCAATATCAATATACAACACAAGACAGGACTTATTTAAATGACAGCGCCGATAGAACTTACTTGATTTATGAAAACAATCAGTATGCAGGAAAAACGCATTTTGCTGACGCTTTTTTATCGACCCCTGTTCATAAAAATGTACAATGGATTGTTGGTACAGATTTTAGGTATGGCGCTTACAATCAAATCTATCAATCCATTAGCGAATGGGGTCCTTATAACGATACCTTTAAGGATACATTCCAATTTCAGAATGCATTGTATACCTCTGTATTGATCAATGACAATGCAAAAAAATGGTTAGTGGAATTAGGTGCTAGATACAATAACCACAATCGTTTTGGCAATAACCAAACCTTTACATTCAACCCTTCCTATGCCTTAAGCAACCAAGTTAGATTGATTGCAAGTGTATCCACCGGATTTAAAGCGCCATCATTATACCAGCTGAGTTACAATGACCAATTAAAGGCAGAAACCTCTTTCAATACAGAGCTGGGCATTTCATTTAGAAAAGGCCCCGTATTTGCAAGAGCAGTTTACTACAATAGAAATATCAAAAATGGTATCGATTACAATTATATAGATTATAATTTTTTCAATTTTATCCAACAAAAAGTGAATGGATTAGAAATTGAGATTCAACATCCAATCTCAGCGCAACACAGTTTTTCATTGAACTACACCTTAATGAATGGACAAGAAACGAATCAAAACAGAATCACCACTACAGACACCATTACTTATAACTATTTATTAAAGCGCCCTAAACATAGTGTGAATGCACAATGGAATTATGCTATCAATAAAAAATGGAGTAGCTCCGTGACGGGTCGCTTTATTAGCGAAAGAAAAGATGTAGGCGGCTACGCAAGTCCAGATGTGACGTTGGGTTATTATACACTGTTAAATGCAAGTGTACAATACAATTGGAGCAAACGCATTACAGTCTTTGCAAATGGTCAAAACCTATTGAACGACAATTTCAGTGAAGTCAATGGTTACAATGCCATTGGTAGGATGATGCAATTTGGTATAAGACTACAATTTTAACTTAGGCCGATTAGAATGAGTTAGTAAATTTAAAAAAGCTTTGTATCTTCATACAAAGCTTTTTTTATGGGCATTAAAATAGACGAACTACTTACCATTGTATTTACCTTATTCGCTGTAATCGATATCGTAGGTTCAATTCCACTGTTAATTGCGATGAAAGAAAAAACAGGGGCTATAAAATCTTTGAATGTCACGCTGATCTCGGGAGGATTAATGATTCTTTTTTTATTCCTAGGAAAACCCTTTTTACAATTACTAGGCTTAGACGTGAAGTCGTTTGCAGTAGGAGGCTCCATTGTAATTTTTCTATTAGGCCTTGAAATGGTATTGGGTCATGAAATTTTTAAAGGAGATAAAAATGCGCAATCTGGCGCAGTGGTACCCATCGCATTCCCTATTATTGCCGGAAGTGGGACGCTAACAACCATCATGTCATTAAAGGCCAACTTTGAAGAAGCTTATATCCTTGGAGGAATCTTAGTGAACTTAATTATTGTCTTTATTGTTCTAAAGTCACTCAACTTTATCGAACGTATGCTAGGGCCCGGAGGCCTTCTAGCAGTACGTAAGTTTTTTGGAGTAATCTTATTGGCGATTGCAGTTAAGATCTTCTCAAGTAATATTGGTGCATTAAAAAGATAAACTAGAAACTACATCTAGCTTGCACCACATAATTTCTACCTAAAGCAGATATGCCACTCGCAAAATAACGGTAATTCAGGTCGGTGATATTTTCTATTTGAAAACTTACAAGTAGCTTTTTAGTAGGCTGGAAGCTTGTATTGATATTCCATATTTGCCAACCCGGCATGCCATCCTCTGTTGCGTATAGCTCGTTGTCTTCGCCATTTAAATTATAGTCTTTGATTCGTTTCCATCCATTGAAAACGGTGAATAGTTCAGCAGAAAACTTTTTTAGATCATGCTTGATCCCAATTCTGCCATAAGTTGGAGGGATATGGTCTAATGGCTTTTCTGAATTTGTCCCATTTACATCTTGATTGTTATACCTCCCCTTAGTATATGAATAGGTAGCAGCTAAAATTGTATTTGGCCATAGGGTGGCAGATCCATTGATATTAAAACCATATACATTTGCTATTGCCTTATTCTGCATCGCATATACATCACTAACGACCCCTTGGTATAGCATTGAACTGGCATTATTCCATTTGAATTTATCCACCACTAATGCATTACTAAACCTGGTGTAAAAAACAGAAGCTGCAATTGAATAATTTGCTTTTGTTGTAGCAATATTTAATTCTGTATTATAGGTATACTCTGGTTTTAAATCTTTATTAGGCACCACCACGTATCCAGTTCTAGTATCAAATACTTTGGTTAAATCATCCACATTGGGCGACCTAAAACCACTACTTACCCCAAATGCAATTCTAAAGCCATCCGCTCCATTATAGGCCACGCCTACATTACCAGTGAGCGCAGTGTTATTTTGTTTAGCATCGGTGAATGGAAAATGCATGAGTGCAGTGTCTTTGAAATTGGCATTCAAAAGCACTTTGTTTAAACGCATTCCACTATTCAACACCCAATTCCCAGCAAGGAATTGAGTATGCTGCGCATAGATTGCATGATTGGCCATATTGGTTGGACCATCGCTATACCTAGTGGTAATGGCACTGCGTATATTGGTAGTTATATTATTGCGATACGCTGTAGACCCTACACTATTGTAATAAGACTCTATACCTACATGAAGTTCGCTTGACTTGCCTTGGTGCAAAAAATCTACATTCAAACCAAAAAGATCCACAGCTTCAAATCTATAATCTTTATTGCTTGAACTAAATCTCCTTGTTATCCTACTTTCTTCTAAATGTTGGTAGTTTAGATTGGCAGTCAACTCTTGAAAATATCCATTCAATTTTTCTTTCGTCAATTTATATCCAAACATATTTCTTACCTGAGGACCATAGTACCATTCAGCAAACACAGGCATCCCTTTACTCGTTTCGCTTAATCGATCGTAACGATTGATGTCAGAAGAATTAGAGATTTGCACATTCAATAAATGTGTTGTGTTTTCATTTGGCTTATATAATATTTTTTGCAAAAAATCCGTTTGATTGTAACCACTAGATTTTTGAAGGTTTACATCCGCACTATTGTCCTTCATTATATCTATGTTGTTTTCTCTAACCACGTAAAAAAATCTCTTACCAAAATCAGGATACGCTGCTAATCTCTTGTTGCCTTGTCGCATATCCCCAAAACTACTTTTAGTGAAAGAGGTCAGGTAAGCCCATTTGTCATTAGCAATGTTCATATCAACATGTTGGCGTTGTTCATTTTGTCCATTACCATATCGATACACCAGATTACCCTCTTTCTTCCATGCTGATTTTTTTGAATTAATCGTAGACTTATATAACTGTGGTAATTTGGTAAATAAATTCACCACGCCCCCCAAGGCATCACTCCCGTATAAAGTTGAGCTTGGCCCGTAGTTGATTTCGACACGGTCCAGAATCATATTGTCCACCGTAATGATATTTTGTAAATGCCCTGCTCTAAAAATAGCACTATTCATACGTACCCCATCTACCATTAACAATACCCTGCTCGCCTCAAAGCCCCTCACTACAGGACTTCCGCCACCAGCTTGACTTTTTTGAACAAATACTTGTCCAGAGGCAGTTAAAATATCTGCCGTATTCGCTTGCTGTTGCAACAATACTTTATCGGTTAAGGCAACCACCCTTTGTACGATATTTTTTGAGAGCGTTGGAAACTTATTGGCATAGATCACCACCTCCTGTAATTGTTTACTTGTAGTATCTGATTGTGCAAAAAGTTCCAGACTCATGCCAAAAAATAACAGTACGCTTACTAATAAACGCATGCTT
>JBFYPO010000033.1:0-9609 GCA_041303215.1 Asinibacterium sp.
TTTATAGCCTATCGATGGTATAATTTCAATGTATTTTTTTACGGGTATCCGCCCATTCGATTTGGTGAATTTTTCTTTCTTTTTTACCTGGCTTATATTTTTCTTTTTGAATTTTTATTCCAGCGTACCCCTGCAAAATGGATGACAAAAACAAAAGTAGTGACACTAGCGGGGAAACGTCCAGCCCTTTGGCAAAGCATCATTAGGGCATTG
Source organism: Asinibacterium sp. (assembly GCA_041303215.1). Taxonomy (GTDB): domain Bacteria; phylum Bacteroidota; class Bacteroidia; order Chitinophagales; family Chitinophagaceae; genus Sediminibacterium. Next base: position 214 of record JBFYPO010000033.1, read on the forward strand.
GTCAGAACAAGTATGGTGTCCATGTTTGGACTAGCATGGAACGGGAAACCCTTACACGACACCTTTTCCAAGACTACATTAGTCTCCACTGCTTCATCAAATCATTCCTAAAATCGCAACCTAACAACTTGGGATTGCATGTACATTTGTAAAATTTTTTAAATGGCTAAAATTGGCATCAATATCGCAACAGGTAGTTTGCAGCAACCAGAAATGATTGTAGGGATTGACCTTGGAACGACCAATAGTTTAGTGGCAATTATTCATCCAGAAACAAAGTTACCTACTGCGCTGAAAGAGTTTGATGGAAGTAGTATTGTGCCAAGTGTGGTTCATTTTGACGCATTTGGTAATGTAGAAGTGGGGGCAGCTGCCAAACCTTATTTAGAAACCGATCCTGCCAATACGATTTTTAGCGCAAAGCGTTTGATGGGTAAAAGCTATAATGACATTCAAACGCACCAAGACTTTTTTGCGTACAAAGTCATTGACGATAACACGGAGAGCTTAGTCAAAGTGCAAGTGGGGAATCAATTTTATTCACCGATTGAATTGAGTGCACATATTTTAACAGCCTTAAAAAATCGTGCTGAACATATTTTAAAAACACCAGTTACTAAAGCAGTCATTACGGTGCCTGCCTATTTCAATGATACACAAAGACAAGCCACAAGAGACGCAGGTAAACTAGCAGGACTTGATGTATTGAGAATCATTAATGAGCCAACTGCGGCTAGTTTGGCGTATGGTTTAGGTTTAGATCCAGCGGAAGAAAAAACAATCGCTGTCTATGATTTAGGAGGAGGTACTTTTGATATTTCCATTTTAAAAATAAGTGGTGGTGTTTTTGAAGTGTTGAGCACCAATGGTGATACTTATTTGGGTGGGGATGATTTAGATAGAGCCATCATTGAATATTGGTTGGAACAAATGAACTTTGAGCATACGGCTGATCAGAAAATTCTAAAACAACAATTAAGGTTAGCGGCGGAGCAAGCAAAAATTGCTTTATCTACATCCTCAATTTTTGAAAAAGATTTTGCAGGAAAAAAACTAACCATCACTAAAGAGCAATTTGAAAAATTAGTGGAACCCATTGTACTTAAAACGATGGATTGTTGCGCAAAAGCCATGAAGGACGCGGGTTTACAAGTGTCAGATATTAATACAGTATTAATGGTAGGAGGGAGTACTAGAGTGCCCTTGGTAAAAAATACGGTGTCTACTTATTTTAACCAAGCGGTAAATGACACTATGAATCCTGACGAAGTAGTTGCATTAGGTGCAGCGGTTCAAGCAGATATTTTAGCAGGTAACAATCAATCCATGTTGTTGTTGGATATTACTCCATTGAGTTTAGGTATAGAAACAATGGGCGGTTTAATGGATGTTTTATTGCCAAGAAATTCAAAAATTCCAACCCAAGCGGGAAGACAATATACAACCCAAAAAGATGGTCAATCAGGAATTCATATTGCCATCTATCAAGGGGAAAGAGATTTAGTAAAAGACAATCGTAAGTTGGGTGAATTTACACTTACAGGTATTCCATCTATGCCCGCAGGTTTGCCTAAAGTGGATGTGCAGTTCTTGATCAATGCAGATGGAATTTTGCAAGTACGTGCTAAAGAATTAAGAACGGGTTTAACCCAAAGTATTGAGATCAAACCTCAATATGGTTTAACAGATGAGGAGGTAGAACAAAGATTATTGGATAGCATCACTTATGCAAAGGAAGATATCGCCACAAGGGCTTTAGTAGAAGCCCAAACTGAAGCGGAACAAATCTTAGAAGTGACAGAAAAATTCATGGCTAAAAATGTGGCTTTATTGACTACGGATGAAATCATGCAAACAGCTGAGGCGATGCAGGCATTACAATTGGCCATTACGATGCAGGATAAAAACCTGATCCAGGGCAAAACGGAAGCTTTGAATGATTTGACAAGGCCTTTTGCTGAAAGAGTGATGGACCAAGCCATCTCCGGAGCCTTAAAAGGGAAGGGGATTATGGATTAATTGCTTTAACAAGCCTAAAAAACAGAATTTACACACAAATAGGGGCAAAAATTTGGAATTTTGAATTCTACCCTTATCTTTGCCATCCAATTTTCCTTCACCTTTAGTAAAATATAAAGGTTTGGAAAATACATATTAATTTTTCAAAAACGCCTGAGGAGGTATATATTATGTTAATTATTGATTCAAAAGACTGCGAGAACATTGACAAGGCCCTTAAGAAGTACAAAAAGAAGTTTGAAAAAAGCAAGACTTTAGTAAACTTACGTGCTCGTCAAGCATTTGTTAAGCCATCTGTAAAACGTCGTTTCGAAGTGTTGAAAGCGATTTACAAGCAACAAATTTTCTCTGGTAAAATCGAAAGATAGTTTCTGAAGAAACTCCAAAATAATTTAAAGCCCCACTTGTTGGGGCTTTTTGCTTTTATAGCCTCATCTAGTGGGGCCTTTTGTTGTACATCTTATAACTTTTTGAAGTAACTTTAACTATGTCTATTCAAACAAGATATGCGCCCTTAAATGCTTTCCTGGCTTATCTCCAGTTTGAAAAAAGGTATTCACAACATACCACGACTTCTTATGCCAATGATTTGACGCAATTTTTTGATTTCATTGAAACGCAATATGAAGGGTTGGACTTTCAACAAATAACGGGCACATTGGTTAGAACTTGGCTTGCGAGTATGAAAGAACAAGACTTGTCAAGTAAAACCTTGAATCGAAAAATATCTTCATTAAAATCTTTTTATAAATACCATATTCAACAAGGTGCTTTGGTTAAAAGCCCCATGGAGACAGTGATTAGCCCTAAGGTAAATAAGCGTTTGCCTAGTTTTGTGACCGAACAAGATATGGAGCAGCTTTTTTTAAATTTATCCTTTGCTGAAGGCTGGAAGGGTTTTACAGAAAAAATGGTCATACATCTTTTTTATGCAACGGGCATGCGTTTAAGTGAATTGATCTTATGTAAGGAGTCCCAAGTAGACCTATCCAAAAAAATCATTAAAGTACTTGGAAAAGGGAACAAGGAAAGAATCTTACCTATAAGTCCGGCATTGGCTGCAGAACTCCAATTGTATATGGAACAAAAGCCAGTAGCATCAAAAGGAATTCCATACCTTTTTGTAACAGAAAAAGGGAAAGCTTTACAACCAAGAGCTGTCTATAGTTTTGTGAAAAGTTACCTAGCACAAGTGACCACATTGCAAAAGAAAAGTCCCCATATTTTAAGGCATAGTTTTGCCACCCATTTAATGAATAATGGAGCCGATTTAAATGCAGTTAAAGAGTTATTAGGACATAGTAGTTTAGCTGCTACTCAGGTGTATACCCACAATACCATTGATCAGTTAAAAGCGGTCTTTGCCAAAGCCCATCCAAAAGCATAAGCGCTAAGTCTAAAGCCTAAATTTTTCTTAAAAATTGGATCAAATCATTGTTTGTGTTTGTTATATATAGTAACTTACTATTGCAGCGCGATGGCATGCTACGCTGATCAGTTCTTAATTTTTTAACCTTTTTTAAAAATTAAATCCATGAACATTAACATTCAAACAGTACATTTTGATGCAGACGAAAAGCTTTTAGATTTTGTACAAAAAAAAGTAGCAAAACTAGCCACATTTCATGACCGAATCACTAGGGTAGAGGTCTTTCTGAAATTAGATAATTTAGTCCATGCCATAAAGGATAAAGTGGTAGAAATTAAGATCCATATTCCAAAGCAAGATTGCTTTGTTAAATCCACTTCAAAATCTTTTGAAAGTTCTTTTGAGCATGCTTTTGATTCAGTGATCAATCAACTCAAAAAGAAAAAAGAAAAACTCGCGGCATAATATGCCTGTTTTATGTTTAATAAGTTAGAGAGAGAGGCCCAAAAGGGCCTTTTTCTTTGTCTTTTTGGATCGTTTTATCCTATTTCTAAATATTTTTTGAATTTCGGGATAAAAATTTCCCCTAAAATTTTGATAAATAAAGAATTCCATTACCTTTGCCATCCCAAAATTGGGGACTGTTCTTTTATGTATTGGAATGAATAAGCCGGAATAGCTCAGTTGGTAGAGCAGCTGATTTGTAATCAGCAGGTCGCGGGTTCGAGTCCCATTTCCGGCTCAAAAGTATTTCGGGCAGATGGCCGAGTGGTTAAAGGCGACAGACTGTAAATCTGTTCTCTCACGAGTACGTAGGTTCGAACCCTACTCTGCCCACAAAATTTTACGTATATTGCTTATCTAAATGAGCAATTACGTAGAATTCAGTTCTTTTGAATGTTAGAATTAAGCGGGAGTAGCTCATTTGGTAGAGCGATAGCCTTCCAAGCTATAGGTGGCCAGTTCGAGCCTGGTCTCCCGCTCCAGTTATTGATGGGAAAGGCCGTTGTGGCTCAGTGGTAGAGCACTTCCTTGGTAAGGAAGAGGTCGTGAGTTCAATTCTCATCAACGGCTCAAAAGTTTTGGTTGATAAAAAAGAAAGCTATGGTCGATGGACTCGGTGGTCTATTGACAGCAATTATAAAAAAAACAAAAACAAATAAAGATGTCTAAAGAGACCTTTAAGAGGGAGAAACCTCACGTAAACGTTGGTACCATTGGCCACGTTGACCATGGTAAAACAACATTGACAGCTGCCATCACAGACGTATTGTCTAAAAGAGGTTTAGCTGCTAAGAAAAACTACGATGAAATTGATGGTGCGCCAGAAGAAAAAGAGCGTGGTATCACTATCAATACTGCACACGTAGAATACCAAACTGACACTCGTCACTATGCGCACGTTGACTGTCCAGGTCACGCTGACTATGTGAAGAACATGATCACAGGTGCTGCTCAAATGGACGGTGCTATCCTTGTAGTTGCTTCTACAGATGGTCCTATGCCACAAACTAAAGAGCACATCTTGTTAGCACGTCAGGTAGGTGTACCTCAAATCGTTGTATTCATGAACAAAGTAGACTTAGTTGACGATGCTGAATTGTTAGACTTAGTTGAAATGGAAATCCGTGAATTATTATCTTCTTATGGATTTGATGGTGACAACACTCCAATCATCCGTGGTTCTGCAACTGGCGCTTTAGCTGGTGAGCAACAATGGGTAGATAAAGTGACTGAGTTAATGGACGCTGTAGATAGCTACATTCCATTGCCTCCACGTCCTATCGATCAACCATTTTTGATGTCTGTAGAGGACGTATTCTCGATCACTGGTCGTGGTACAGTTGCTACAGGTCGTATCGAAAGAGGTATCATCAAAGTGGGTGAAGCTGTAGAAATCGTAGGTTTGATGGATGCTCCAATGAGCTCAACTGTAACAGGTGTTGAGATGTTCAAAAAATTATTGGATCAAGGTCAAGCTGGTGATAACGCAGGTTTATTATTACGTGGTATCGAGAAAAAAGATATCCGTCGTGGTATGGTAATCTGTGCTCCTAAAACTATTACTCCACACACAGACTTCAAAGCTGAGGTGTATGTATTGAGCAAAGAAGAAGGTGGACGTCATACTCCATTCTTCAATAAATACCGTCCTCAATTCTACTTCCGTACTACGGATGTAACTGGAGAGTGTTCTTTACCAGAAGGAACTGAGATGGTAATGCCAGGTGATAACGTTAGCATCACTGTAAAGTTGATCCAACCTATCGCGATGGAAAAAGGTCTTAAGTTCGCTATCCGTGAGGGTGGAAGAACTGTAGGAGCTGGTCAAGTTACTGAGATCGTTAAGTAATTGAACTAAACATATAACTGAAAGTCTTTGGTTTGAGCATTTGCTTTGACCAGAGACTTTTGGTTCATACGGGCATGGTGCAACGGTAGCATACGGGTCTCCAAAACCTTTGATCTGGGTTCGAATCCTAGTGCCCGTGCGAAGAAAATTTGCTATCTTTAGCAATATTTATCGGCGAAAAAAAGAAATATTATGAACAAAATAGGCAACTACTTCAAAGAAAGTTACTTAGAGTTACAAGAAAAAGTAACTTGGCCTACTTGGGCAAACTTACAGCAAAGCACTGTGATCGTCTTGGTAGCTACAGTAATTATTACTGCTTTGGTATGGGCTATGGATTTTTCAAGTAACCAATTATTAAAATTGATTTACTCTTTATTTAAGTAAACATGGAAACAGAAATACAAGCAATAGACACACCAAATACAGCTGCACCAGCAGGTCCAGAAACAAAATGGTATGTATTGCGTGTGGTGAGTGGCAAAGAAAAAAAGATTAAGGAATACCTTGATAAGGATATTATTAGAAACGGATGGACTAATATCATCAAGCAAGTGTTCTTACCAATGGAGAAAGTATATAAAGTGCAAAACGGTAAAAAAGTAATGCGCGAGAAAAACTATTTTCCTGGTTATGTTATGATGGAAGTGGTGGACAACAAAGCTCCAATCGCAGATGACATCGTAATGCATATCAGCAATATCACGAATGTGATGCACTTTTTGACCGATGGTAAGGGGTCAAAAGGAAATATTATTTCTTTAAGAAAGTCGGAAGTAAACAAAATGTTAGGTAAAGTAGATGAGATGAACGACATGGGCGGATCTATCAGCGAGCCATTCATTTTGGGCGAGACGATCAAAATAATTGAGGGACCTTTCAATGACTTCAATGGCGTCATAGAAGAGGTGAATGAAGAAAAGAAGAAATTGAAAGTGACCGTAAAAATATTCGGTCGATCTACTCCTGTGGAATTAAACTACATGCAAGTAGAGAAACTGAGTTAGAAGGAAAAAGGTAAAGAGTCCCCCCATGAAAATGGGGGGATTTTTTTTGCCCAAAACCGAGTGAAAAGGGGGGATTTTAATAAAAAATGAGGTAAATAATCTTGCATTTATTTGGCTAAAAGTCAATCAAAGCGTACCTTTGCCATCCAATTCACAGTTTTCGAATTGTGGGTATTTGGGAGTCGAGGCTATATTGGCCCGACGCTTAACCAAAAAAACATAACAAAATGGCTAAAGAAATCTCTGGCTACGTTAAGTTGCAAGTGAAAGGTGGTGCTGCGAATCCAGCTCCTCCAGTAGGTCCAGCACTTGGTTCTAAGGGTGTTAACATCATGGAGTTTTGTAAGCAATTCAATGCTAGAACTCAAGACAAACAAGGAAAAGTTGTTCCTGTTTTAATTACAGTTTACACAGACAAGTCTTTTGACTTCGTTATTAAAACTGCACCAGCTCCAGTTCAATTAATGGAAGCTGCTAAAATCCAAAAAGGATCTAAGGAAAGCAACCGTGATAAAGTAGGTAAAGTAACATGGGCGCAAGTTGAAGCTATCGCAAAAGATAAGATGGAAGACTTGAACGCATTTACTGTAAACAGCGCTATGAAAATGGTTGCTGGTACTGCTCGTTCAATGGGTATTACTGTTGACGGACAAGCACCTTGGGAAAACTAATTTTATTCACCTTAAATATTAATGAACATGTCATTGACTAAAAAAAGAAAAGACGCTGCAGCAAAGGTGGATAAGAATAAATTTTATTCCCTTAAAGAAGCTTCACAATTAGTAAAAGAAATTAACTGTACAAAGTTTGATAGCTCTGTAGATTTACATATTCGTTTAGGAGTAGATCCTAAAAAAGCAGACCAACAAGTTCGTGGTACTGTTTCTTTACCGCATGGTACTGGTCGTACAAAAAAAGTATTAGTACTTTGTACTCCAGATAAAGAAGCAGCAGCAAGAGAAGCAGGTGCTGACTATGTAGGTTTAGATGAGTTTGTAACCAAGATCGAAGGCGGTTGGGTAGATATGGATGTAATCATCGCAACTCCAGCTGTTATGCCTAAGATTGGTAAATTAGGTAAAGTTTTAGGACCTCGTAACTTAATGCCAAACCCAAAAACTGGTACTGTAACAAATGATGTTGCAGCTGCAGTAAATGAAGTTAAAGGCGGTAAGATTGCGTTTAAAGTAGACAAAGCGGGTATCGTTCACGCGTCTATTGGTCGTATCTCTTTCAGTCCAGAAAAAATTGCTGAGAACAGTGCTGAGTTAATTAATGCGATCGTTAAGTTAAAACCATCTGCAGCAAAAGGTACTTATGTAAAAGGTGTTAGCATGGCTACAACAATGAGCCCTGGTATTACTTTAGAAACAAAATCATTAATCAACTAGTCCTGGTGATCCGCAAGGAAATGACCTGGGTAAAAAAATAATTTAGTTATGACCAAAGATCAAAAAAATGAAGTGATTGAAATCCTAAAAGGAAAGTTCAGTCAATACAATAACTTCTACATTACAGATACAGAATCTTTGAGCGTTGAACAAATTTCTAATTTACGTCGTTCTTGTTTTAACAAGGAAGTAGAAATGAAAGTGGCTAAAAACACTTTGATTCGTAAAGCATTAGAAAGCTTGGATAGCGAGAAGTATGCTGGTCTATTCGATTCATTAAATAATGTTACTGCGTTAATGTTTTCTGAAAATCCTAAAGATCCAGCTGTGATTTTAAGTGCATTCAGAAAAGCAAACCCAGGTGACAGACCAACATTGAAAGCTGCTTTCATTAACGGAGATATTTTTGTAGGTGACAACGCATTAGTTGCATTAACAAATATCAAAACTAAGAATGAGCTTATCGGTGAAGTTCTTGGATTGTTACAATCTCCTGCTAAGCGCGTAATCGCTGCTTTAATCAACCATGCTGAAAACGGATCTTCTGCAACAGAAACTGAAGTGGTAGCAGCAGCGGTAGAAGTAGCAGTTGAAGAAGCAGCAGCTCCAGTAGCAGAGGCACCAGCAGAAGCTCCAGCAGCAGAAGCAGCGCCAGAAGCAACTCCAGAAGCGTAATGGCGTACCCGTGATGAAAGGGAAAAATTTTCATCAAATAAACAGAGTTAATTTCAGAAGACTCGAATGAGTTTCTGTTTTTATATTGTTACATAATTTTTTTAAACCTTCCGCTGGAGCAATTGCTTTGAAAGCGGAAAAAATTGAAACAAAATGGCAGACGTAAAAAAACTAGCTGAAGAATTAGTAAGCTTAACAGTAAAGCAAGTACAAGAATTAGCTGATGTATTAAAAGCTGATTACGGTATCGAACCAGCAGCAGCAGCAGTAGTAGTTGCAGCAGGTGGTGGTGGTGCTGAAGCAGCAGCAGAAAAGACAGCATTTGATGTGATCTTAGTAAGCGGTGGTGCTAGCAAATTAAATGTAGTTAAAGTGGTAAAAGACTTAACTGGTCTTGGCTTGAAAGAAGCTAAGGATTTAGTTGATGGTGCTCCAAAAGCAGTTAAAGAAGGTGTATCTAAAGCAGAAGCTGATGATATCGCTGGTAAATTGAAAGAAGCAGGTGCTGAAGTTGAAGTAAAGTAATTTACTCGACCTAGGTCGCTTTAAAATATAGCCTCGGACTTGTCCGGGGCTTTTTTT
>JBFYPO010000034.1:0-15762 GCA_041303215.1 Asinibacterium sp.
TATATTTGCAGTATGGGGCAGAAAAAGTTAATCAAATTTGCGGCGATCAAGGAATATGAAAATGTATTGGAATACCCGCAAGACATGCAGGGCAAATGGGCTGCTTTTTTTGAGGCATTAGGCAAGGACACTAGCCCTATAGATACTGCAAAATTAAACACTTCAGAATTAACTAGTCCAGACGAGATTACATCCTCCAAGGCACTTACTTTAGAATTAGCCTGCGGCAGAGGCGAATATGCAGTTGGCTTAGGCCGCATGTTTCCAGACCAAAATTTCATTGGAGTTGATCTAAAAGGCAATAGGATTTGGAAAGGGGCAAGCATTGCCAATAAAGAGGCCTTAAAAAACGTGGCTTTTGTTCGTTCTCAAATAGAACTGACGCCTAACTATTTTGCCAAAGACGAAGTAGATGAAATTTGGATCACTTTCCCTGATCCACAATTAAGATGGTCTAAATCAAAGAAACGATTGACCCATCCAAAGTTTTTAAGGTTATACCAGCAGTTTTTATTTGGGGGTGACGGAAGTAATAAAGAAAGCAGCAATAAAAGAAATGTAAGTGGTGATGGTAATAATAGATTAGGAGTAGGGATTGTTCATTTAAAAACGGATAGTCCCCTGCTCTATAACTTCACACTAAAAGTGATTGAGTTGTATGGTTTGCACTTGATTTACAAAACTGAAAACCTATACGCGGAAGCTACAATTGATCCTCGTTGTTTAATCAAAACTTATTACGAAGGATTGGATATCGCACAGAGTAACAAGATTCACTATATTCAGTTTAATATTGATAAGGAATTACCAATAGCACTTGATGAAGTGCTGAAAGAAGCTATCAAAGACATCCCCATGGATGCAGGCGAATTAATTAGAATGGAGGCAGAAGCAGCAAGAGCAAAGAAAGAGGCGTAAAAGTAAGCATACAAGAAAAGAAAATAGAAAAGCAAAAGCGTTTATCAAAAATGATTGAAGGTGTACATTATTATATTGACCCAAAAGGAAAATGGGTGTTTACCGCAGCCTACCACGAAGGCAGAGGTTATTGCTGTGGAGAAGCCTGCAAGCATTGCCCATTTGATTATGACGCCGTACCTGAGCCTATCAAAACAAGAGCACAATTAATAAGAGCTGCTGCCAGCAAAACTGCACCTGAAGCTTATCCAGAAAAACATGATGCTAAAGAAGATATTAAAAAGCATTTATAGTTATATTTATTTGACTTTATTGATTGAGTCATTATTCATTTATGCAATACACACCCAAAACGCAAGACTTTTTTCAAAACGTATTTGATGTGGTTCGTTTAATCCCAAAGGGTCGTGTAACTAGCTATGGCGCCATTGCAAAATATTTAGGTACTGGTGGTAGTTCAAGAATGGTCGGCTGGGCGATGAATGCATCGCATGGCGTAAAACCAAAAGTGCCCGCACATAGAGTGGTGAATCGAAACGGCATGTTAAGTGGCAAAGCGCATTTTGAGACGCCCACTACAATGCAAGAACGCTTAGAGAAAGAAAAAATAAAAGTCCAAAACGAAACCGTCTTGGACTTTGATAAATTATTTTGGGATCCTGCAATAGAATTAAAATTCTAAATAAATAAACTTCAAGTTTACTGTAGCACTTTAATTACCAACTTAATTATAATACTGCTTAATCATTAAGTATACAATTGGACCAGTTACTGCTACATAAAACCAGATAGGCCATACTTTTTTTGCTAAATTTTTATGCGCCGCAAAATCACTCGTTAAAGCTCTGTATGCTGTCCATAATATAAATGGCAAGCTTGTTGCAGCCAATACAATATGCGTTCCTAACAAAACCAGGTAGAAAGGTCTAGTATTACCAAGCAATGCTTTTTCAGCATCATCCACTACACCGTCTAAATTAGCATCTCCGAATTTTGCTTCACCTGCTAATAAATGGTGTGCGATATAAGTCACTAAAAACAACAATGAAAAAATCATCGCAGTCATCATCAATGATTTATGCAAACTGTAATTTTTTTGCTTTACAGCGACTAATCCAGCAACCAATAAAATAGCAACACAGGTATTTAATACTGCATTGATTAACGCAAAAATATGTTTGTCAAAAGGCAATTCAACCTCTAAAGTAAACTTACTTAAGAAAGTAACCACTACAAATACAATGACAGAAAACACGCCAATCAATGTATAGGCTAATTTGTCATTCTTTTTTAATACAGGATCTAACATACTCTTTTATTTATTTTTTAAAATATCACTAATAATCCTAGCAGCCATAGTCACAAAAAACACAATCAGTCCTACTCTAATCTCTGATTTATACTTGGTTTTAAATTCATTCCAATTCATAAAAGGAAAATTATAAGTGGATTAATTTTTTAATCTAGTTTTAGTAAAATAGTAAACAAAGCTTGAAACAAGGAATGCAATCACCAACCACAACCAACTTAAATCAATTATATCTTGAAATACTTTACTCTTTTTGGTCTTATCTTTCTCCAACATTAAATACCCCACATCCTTCGCTAATTTCAACATAGACGCAGAATCTAATCCATTGTAATAACCACGTACTTGCATTTTTTTGTCAATCAATACAAACCTACTCGTGTGCACAAAATCAGGAGACACTGGTTCAGTACTAAACTGATCCACCTTCATTTCTTCAAATGCAAACTTATATATTGAATCTCTGTTACCAGTGAGCAACCACCAGTTGTCAGAAGCCACATTCATTTTATTCGCATAGTCTCTTAACACCGGAACAGAATCACGTTCGGGATCTACAGAAAAAGAAATGAATTGAATAAAGTTGGTGTCTAAAACTTTTTTACGACTATTGCCTCCGCGCGTGAAAGACTGTTGTAGTTTAGCCATATTAGTGGTCAACTTTGGACAGATACTTCCACAACTTGTAAAAAAGAAATCCGCAATAATAATCTTACCAGATTGTTGGTACAAATTTACCGAGTCGCCCAATTGATTCACCAATCGAATGTCTTTTGTCGTATGCCAAATACTATCATCGATGGTCTTACCTTTTACTTCGGTACTTATTACCGTATCCAATAAATAATGGCGCGGCATCGTTACCGCAGTATCACTTGCAGACTTAAGCCACAAGTAACAACCAATTGGAATAACAAGGGCAATCAACAGACCGTAAATAGACTTTTTTGACATAAGGCAAAGTTACAAAAAAAACCACCCCAATTAACTGGAGTGGTTTCGAATATCGTAAAGAAATCGGACCTTAAAGCCCATTTTTACTATACTAAATTAGTGTGCCGCTGGAGCGTCGTGCTTTACTTCTTCATGCTTTGCAGCTGAATCAGTAGCGTGATTTGTGCTGTCCGTGTGTGCTGCGCCTGCTCCATGCTCCGTTGCGCCTTCATGACCACCGCCATGCGCTGCTCCGTGTGCTGGTTGCTCTACCTTAATAGTAGATTGCTCCTTGAAATAAGGATCGTAGGTATTGCGTAAATTTCTGAAAGAGCTACCATCGGCTAAAAAGGCAATGATAAACCAAATAAATAAAGTAAGAGGTACTACGATTGTCATAATCAAGTTCTTTACTTCGTGCTTTAAGTGCATAAAGTAAGCGACAATGTAAAACGCTTTCGCCATCATCAAGATGACGATAGAACCTTTAATACCAAGTACCATTGCTTTGCTTTCCATGCCAATCATCCAAAAACCCAAGATCAATTCAACGATGGTTAAAACTGAAAGGATGATGGTTACTTTTTTAATTTCTGCAATTGCACCACCTCCGTGCTCTGCGTGTGTATCGTTCGTATGTGCCATAATAAATTAGTTCTTTTTTAAGTTCAAATGCTATTCGATTTCTGATCGAGATGGGTTTACAATAAGTAGAAACAAGTGAATACAAATACCCACACTAGATCTACAAAGTGCCAGTATAAACCTGCCTTCTCAATCATATTGTAATGTCCTCTTTTTTCAAATTGGTTGGTCAATGTCATGATCAACATCACAATATTAATTACCACACCGCTCAATACGTGGAAACCGTGGAAACCAGTAATCGTAAAGAAGAAGTTCGTGAAGTTACTCGAAGAAGCTGTTCCATCTGCATTGATGAAAGGATTGCTTCCCCACCATGCACCCTCATGGAATAAGTGATTCCACTCCCAAGCTTGACAGCTTAAGAAAGCGATACCACCAATGATCGTCCAAATCATATTTCTAACGACCCCTTTTTTATCCATATTGTGTCCAGCATGAACCGCTAACACCATCGTAACAGAACTTACAATCAAGATAAAAGTCATCACCGATACAAACACCAACGGTGCGTTCACCCCTTCAGGTGCAAATGGGAAACTTTTAAATACAAGGTTCGGGTCAGGCCATCCGTTCGTAGAAAAACGTACCGTACCATAAGAAATCAAGAAAGCACCAAAGGTGAATGCGTCACTCATTAAAAAGTACCACATCATCACTTTTCCGTACTCTACACTAAAAGGGCTTTTTCCACCACCCCATAATTTTGCTTCTGATGTTGAAGCTGTTGTTGTTGTTGACATGTTCAATTACGATTTCAATACAAAAATATTGGTTTTTAGTCTATCCTACAAATTGTAGGAACACAAAAAGATAAATCCAAAGTATATCTACAAAATGCCAATAAATGGAGGCCAATTCCACTGGAAGGGCATTGTAAAACTTGGTTTTCACAGAATACGCTCTTAAAAAGATGATTGCAAGGGCAATGACACCGCCCACTACGTGGAGCATGTGCAATCCGGCAATCACTAATAAAAACGAACCTGCAGAATTGCTTCTAGGACCTGTCAAGGCGATACTATTGGCTTCTAAGGCGCTGAATCCCATCAACTGCGTCACTACAAAAACGAGGCCGAAAATAACGGTTAGGGTAATGAATCCACGATACTGACCCATTTCACGTTCTTTGAATTTCTTCAAAGCCATTTGCATGGTCACACTACTTAATAGAATCACTAAAGTAGAATACCAAAACACTACAGGTAATTCAAAATCCAGCCAATTAGATTGTCCTTTTTTTACAATATACGCACTGGTTAATCCTGCAAACAGCATGATAATGCTTCCGAGTCCAACCCAAAGCATAAACTTATAAGGATGTGCTTTCTTTTTTTCTGTACTCATAAATTAAATTTTATTCGCCATTAAAGCCAAATACACAATCGGTAAATAAATGTAACTGCTAAACATCACACGACGTGCTGCGGGCACTCCCATGTTTTGGTATAAACGTACACATTGTACTACCATAAATATATTCGCGACCAACACCACCCACATACTCCACTCCCCTGTTATTCTATAGTAATTGGGCAAGAAACCAATAGGCACCATTAACACAGCATACATCACTGCTTGCAATGCGGTAAATTTTGTAGGTCCTTTATCTGCAGGCAATAATTTAAAACCCACTTTAGAATAATCCGTATGCGATACCCAAGCAATCGCCCAAAAATGAGGGAACTGCCAAAGAAATTGAATTAAGAACAAAGCATATCCACCTGCATTCGAATACGTTTTACCATCCACTATGAAACTAGCCAATGGGCTAAATTCATTGGTTGCTGCAACCCATCCAATCAAACAAGGTATGGCGCCAGGAAAAGCACCTACTAAAACAGCGATTGAATTTATTTTCTTTAGTGGCGTGTAGATGAAAGCATATAAGAATAAACTAAACGCACTCAATACAGCAGACAAGACATTGAATTGATAAGCCATTAAGCCAACACCAATAATCCCTGTTAAGATTGCAAAAGTATACGCCGCTTGTTGTGACATTCTACCTGACGCTACGGGGCGCGAAGCGGTTCGTTTCATTTGTGCGTCTGTATCCTTTTCTACTGCTTGGTTAATTGCATTCGCGCTACCTGTAATACAAAGCCCTGCAAAAGTTAAGATCAAGATATTCCACCAATCAAAGGTTTTAATATTGGGTGCAATCTGATAACAAATTACACAGGTAAAGACCACCGTAAAACTTAAGGTGAACTTCATCAACTGCCCGTAATTTTTTAAAGTTGCTTTCAAAGTTAAAATTGACTGTCAAATTAAAAAGAAATGATGCTTTTAAAAACAACCATCATTTATGAATCGAAATTACAATGCCCTGAAATCAGGGCATTGTAAACTGAATATATTAGTGTGCTTTTTCGTCCGCACCTACTGGCGTTGTTTGGGTAATGAAATCTTTTCCATCTTTACCGTAATCATAAGCCCAACGGTGTACTTCTGGTATTTCACCAGGCCAGTTACCGTGACCAGGACGAATTGGCGTAGTCCACTCTAAAGTATTTGCTTCCCAAGGATTCTCAGAAGTTACTTTACGTCCTTTGAAAATAGAATAGAAGAAGTTGATCAAGAATAAAATTTGAACAGCAAATACGATGATAGAAACAATCGTGATAAACTTATTCAATTCAGCAAATTGCTTGAAACTTTCCCAAATGCTAAAATCAAAATAACGACGTGGCATACCTGCTAATCCTTCGTAGTGCATTGGCCAGAAGATCATGTACGCACCTGCCATTGTAACCCAGAAGTGGATGTACGCAAGTGAATTATTCATGTAACGACCATACATTTTAGGGAACCAGTGGTATACACCTGCAAACATACCGAACATAGAAGCCACACCCATTACAATATGGAAATGCGCAATTACGAAATACGTATCATGTAAGTGAATATCTAATGCAGCGTTTCCTAACCAGATACCAGTTAAACCACCAGAGATAAATAAACTCACAAAACCAATTGCGAATAACATACCTGGCGTGAAACGAATATTACCTCTCCACAAAGTCGTCAACCAGTTGAATACTTTGATCGCAGAAGGAATTGCAATTAATAAAGTTAAAAGTACGAATACAGAACCCAAGAAAGGATTTAAACCTGTAACGAACATATGGTGCGCCCACACTAAGAAGGCCAATGCTGCGATTGCAAACAAAGAACCTAACATCGCCATATAACCAAAGATTGGTTTACGAGAGTTGATAGACATAATCTCAGAGACCATACCCATGGCTGGTAATAAGATAATGTATACCTCAGGGTGACCTAAGAACCAGAATAAGTGTTGGTATAAAATAGCACTTCCACCTTCGTTTGGTAAAGCACCCACACCATTGATATAGATATCAGAAAGATAGAAAGAAGTACCAAAGTTTCTATCAAAAATTAACAAGATCATACCAGACAACAATACTGGGAAAGACAATACACCTAATACTGCTGTAAAGAATAAAGCCCAAATTGTTAAAGGTAAACGCGTCATGCTCATACCCTTTGTACGCATGTTCAAAATAGTAGCGATATAGTTCAAGCCACCTAGTAAAGAAGATACAATAAATAAAGCCATTGCAATAATCCATAAGTCCATACCAGTTTTAGAACCTGGAGAAGCATCACCCAATGCAGACAAAGGAGGATAAGCAACCCATCCACCACTGAATGGCCCTGTCTCTACAAACATAGAAGACAACATTACAATACTTGCTACAAAGAAGAACCAGTAGCTCAACATATTCATAAATGGAGACGCCATATCTCTTGCACCAATTTGCAATGGAATTAAGAAGTTGGCGAAGGTTCCAGATAAACCTGCTGTTAATACAAAGAAGACCAATACGGTTCCGTGTGTAGTTACCAAAGCATAATATGCTTCAGGTGTAATTTGTCCACCCTTAGCCCATTTTCCTAAAAGGGATTCTAACCAAGGAAAGCTTGCATCAGGATAACCTAATTGCAAACGGAACAGCACACTCATTAACCCACCTAATACTGCCCAAACCATACCTGTGATCAAGAATTGCTTCGCGATCATTTTGTGGTCCATGCTGAAAACATATTTTGATAAAAATGTTTCATGGTGTTCGTGGTGTCCATGCTCATCGTGACCATGTGCATCATGATGTGTTGTACTTTGTACATGCACGTCTTGAACTATTGTTGCTTCGTTACTCATACCGTTTTATTTAAAATATTTCTAAACTTCTATTGTTAAAATAATCTTCTTTCTTTTTCTTCAAAACCAAATTCGCTCAATTACATTTTAGCGACTGCTGTTTTTGCTGTGCTATCAGTTACAGTTGCAGTAGACGCAGCAGGCACATTAGATGGATCCTTCTCAGGGAAAGCCACTAAATATTGTGCTTTTTGCTTCGCCATCCATAAATCGTATTCTTCTTGTGTTACTACTTCAATCACCCCTTTCATAGAGTAGTGTCCGTTACCACACATTTGATCACAAGAAATCTCGTAAGCAAAATTTGGATTACCAGTTTTCTCTTTCATCTCGGCAGTCGTGAACTTAGGCGTAAACCACATTGTTGTTGGAATACCTGGCACCGCATCCATCTTTAAACGGAAATGCGATAAACCTACGTCATGAATCACGTCTCTAGAACCAATGATTAATTTAACGGGTTGGCCTTTCACCACATACATGGTTTGTTCTGTCAAGATATCGTCTTGTGCTAATTTATCATCCCATACAATACCCACAGAGTTGGTCGCAGGGTCAATGTTCTTGTAATATTTTTTTCCAAATACGGCATCCTTACCTGGGTAACGGAAGATCCATCCAAATTGTTTTCCAGTTACTTCTACGACCATGGCATTCTTTGGTGCCTCACTTGTAAAGAAGAACCAGTTACGTAAACCAAAAATTACTAAGATGGTTAAAGTAATAGCAGGTATCACCGTCCAGATCAATTCCAACTTTGTACTATGTGCAAAGAAGAAAGATTTTCTGTTATCATTCTCTTGATACTTATATGCAAACCAGAATAATAAAATTTGAGTGACAATGAATACAATACCTGTAATGATCAAAGTAACCCAAATCATTTGGTCAACTTTCTCTCCTTGCACACTCGCCGCTTCTTGCGCTAACAAAGTTTTGTCAAAAAGGTATTCATTACAAACGTACACACCCACAAAACCTAATACTAAAAACACGATCATTAAAAAACCGTTGATTTTGTTATTATGTTTACGGCTTTCTTCTTCTCCTTTAAGGATAGAAACGTACTCACTTGCTTTTGCGATTTGGAAGACCACAATAAAGATGAGGGCGATAATTGCTATGGATAAATATAAACTCATAATCTTATTTCTATTTTCTTACGCTAAATAATTTTTATTCAAATGTCGATTAAGTATGGTGAATGATACTTTCTTTTAAGAACGGATGATGCTTTGCAATCAATGGCTTACTTGCTAATGCTTTTGCTACAAAGAAAATCATAACGCCTACAAAGAAGGCAAGGATACCAAAATCTAATACGCCTAATTCAACATGTTCCTTCATCAAAGAACCCATAATCATTTGATAGAAATCTATCCAATGACCAAAGATAATCACTACTGCCATCAACGCAACTAATGTGTAATTACGCTTAGCAGAACGCTTCATTAAGATTAACAAAGGCGCTAAAAAGTTAATGATTAAGTTCAAAAAGAAGATGCCTTTATAAGGACCTTGAACACGGTGCTTAAAGTAAACAGTTTCCTCTGGGATGTTTGCATACCAGATCAACATATATTGAGAGAACCATAAATAAGTCCAGAAGATAGAGAACGCAAACATGAACTTAGCGATATCGTGTAAGTGCTCATTGTTGGTTAACTCTAAATAACCTTTATTTTTTAAGTACACTACCCATAATGCAATCAAGGCCATACCCGCTACAAAAGTACTAGCGAAAGTATACCAGCTATACATCGTAGAATACCAGTGTGCATCGATACTCATCATCCACAACCAAGGAATGGTAGACGCTACTGTTAAACCAAACCAAACTAAGAAAAATCCTGAACGCACCATGCTTTGGATATTAAATGCTTTCGCAGTTTCCGCATCCATTGGGGCAACGTCTGCTTGATTAGATAACTGACGCATTCTATAACCAAAATAACTCCATAAAGTAATGGTCAATGTGGTCCAGATCACAAAGAAAGTTGGATTCAAGAAACCAGTCTTTCCTTTTAAAATAGGATCATTCGCTACCGCTTCTGTATCTAACCAATGGTAGATATGGTGCTTGTGACCAAAGATCATATACAATAACACCATCAAAGTGATACCACCAAAAACAGGTACCAATGTAGAAATGGCTTCTGGAATACGACGGAAGGATTGCATCCATGCAGCTTGTGCCATCGCACTAAAGCTTAAGAAAAACATAGCAGCATTACATACCAAAGTCCAGAAGATTGTGTTGTACATTAACGTACCCCAAAAATGAACTTGCTCATGCTCGTCACTGCTAAATCCTTTGGTAAACATACCATACAATAACACAGCGCCTCCAATACCAATTAAGGAGTAGGCCCATGTTTTAAGTCTACCAGGAATTTCGAATTGTTCTTTTATAGATGCCATCTTTTCTCTTTTAAAAATCTTTTAAATAAGTACTTTATTATTTTGCGGCTTTCGCTGCAGCTTGTTTGTCTTTGATGTATTTAATAATCATCCAACGTTGGTGCTTGTTTAATTGAGAAGCATAAGAACCCATTAAGTTCTTACCATATGCTACAGAATAAAACATTTGACCAGCAGGCATGCTCTCATACTTTACATCCCCTACTAATGTTGCAGGCTTTGCAGCGTAAGGACCATTCCCATCTTTATATAAAGGACCATTACCATCTAATTTAGCACCGTGACAGATACCACAGTTGATTAAATACAAACGCTCTGCTTCTGCAGTTTCTTTAGCAGACATAGAATCGATTGGATTCACAACAGATTTTGAAGCGATATAATTAGTAGTATCACCTGGCTTATCCATAGCATAAGGGAAAGGCATTTCCTTGCCACGTGCAATGGTACCCGCTACAGGCTTCGCATCAAAATGGATGCCTTGCTCTTTTAAGTAAGTCAAATCTGTATAAGATTCGATGGCACGACTATACGCCATATCCGGCATATAGATAGAACCCGGAGTACGTTTTACGTCAGAGCAGCTTACTAAAGCAACCACCGCTACTAAAAAGCTCATTATTAAATATTTCTTCATCATGTATATCTTAATCTGTTTATAAATTCTCTTAGTCCTTTTATATTTCAACTCTTTTTTAGGAATCCGCTTTTTGCTTACGCAGTTACTGCTTCTTCCTTATCATAAGTACCAAACCACCACTCTTCTTCTGCTACTTGTACATCTGTTTCAACAGCACCATTTGCTTTTAATAAAGCCAATAAATCATCGGTGTTGGTTTTATCAGAGCACTCAATCGCCATGACAAATAAATCGTCTGTTGCTCTTTTGTGGAAGTGGTGCTTCTTTACACCTGGTGCCAATTGACATAGGTAACAGAAAGTCAACACCATACCCACCGCTGCAAACAATACGGTTAACTCGAAAATAATTGGGATCCAAGCTGGCAAAGCAAAATGTGGTTTACCACCAATATTCAAAGGCCAGTCTTTAGTGAAGATCCAGCTGATTGCGCTGATTGCTGTAGTAGTACCAGTGATACCATAAATAAAACCAGCAGTGTGTAAACTTGTTTCACGCATACCCAATGCATGGTCTAAACCGTGCACCGCAAATGGTGTGTACACATCTTTGATCTTATAACCAGCAGTACGCACTTGCTTTACTGCAGGAAATAAAACTGCTTCGTCATCAAAACAGCCAACTACGAATTTCTTTTGTGCCATAATTATTTTCTATTAATATTCAGATCCAAATAATTTCTTTTTTTATCAAGCGATTAGTGCGCGTTGTCATGAACAAATTTGTCCAGAGGTTGCGCCTCAATGCTTTCCATTCCTGGTTTGAAGGATTCACCACTTCTCTTTAATACATACTTGATTTCTGCCACAGCAATTACTGGGAAGTATTTAGCAAATAAGAAGAAGCAAGTAAAGAACAAACCAAATGTTCCAACATAGAAACCAATTTCCCAAATGGTAGGGCTGTAGTATACAGACCAGCTAGATGGTAAATAGTCACGATATAAAGAGGTAACGATGATTACGAAACGCTCGAACCACATACCAATGTTTACGATGATGCTCATGAAGAAAGTAACGAATACGTTTCTTCTCATTTTTCTAGACCAGAAAATTTGAGGAGACAATACGTTACAAGCCATCATACCCCAATAGCTCCATCCATAAGGGCTAAATAAATAAGCACGAGAATACCAGAAAGTGTATCCCTCATATTTATTTTGAGAATACCAACCCATGAACAATTCTGTTAAGTAAGCGATACCAACGATAGAACCTGTTAATACAATTACTTTATTCATTAAGTCGATGTGACCAATCGTGATATAATCTTCTAAACCGAATACTTTACGAACAATGATCAACAAACTTTGTACCATCGCGAATCCAGAGAAGATCGCACCGGCAACGAAGTAAGGAGGGAAGATGGTCGTGTGCCATCCAGGAATTACTGAAGTAGCAAAGTCAAAAGATACGATCGTGTGTACAGACAATACAAGTGGGGTAGATAAACCTGCTAATACTAAAGACAAACTCTCATGACGTTGCCAGTGTTTAGTAGAACCCGTCCAACCAAATGCAGCGATACCGTATAATTTTTTACGCAATTTTGTAAAGGCTCTATCACGCACTGTAGCGAAATCTGGAATCAAACCAGAGTACCAGAATAATAAAGAAACAGTAAAGTAAGTAGAGATCGCAAATACGTCCCATAATAATGGAGAGTTAAAGTTCACCCATAATGGACCACGAGAGTTAGGATAAGGCATTACAAAGAAAGCCATCCAAACACGACCCATGTGGAAGATCGGGAATTGACCCGCACACATTACGGCGAAAATAGTCATCGCTTCTGCAGCACGATTCACACCTGTTCTCCAACCTTGACGGAACAATAACAATACCGCAGAGATCAACGTACCCGCGTGACCGATACCCACCCACCATACGAAGTTGGTGATATCCCAGCCCCATCCAATGGTTTTGTTCAAGTTCCACTGACCGATACCATAAGTCACCTCACGGTAAACGCTATAGGCACCAAACATTAATAAGGTAACGGCAATAAAAAAGCCGATATACCATAAACGTGTTGGCTTCGCTTCAATCGGGCGCAAGATATCTTCAGTAACTTGATGGTAATCTTTATTACCATATACCAAAGGTTCGCGCAGTTGTGATTCGTATTTAATATGCATCTTCGTCTATTTCTAAATTTTTAAAATCTATATTTTTATTGAAGCGATTGTTATAAAGCTTCAACTCTTTTTTAGTGATGAGCTTCTGCTTTTTTAGTTTCAGTATGCCCTTCTGCTTTGTGTCCTTCAGCTTTTGCTTCGTGACCACCAGCGTGCGCTGCTACTTTCGCATTGTCATTTCTAACTTTTGCTAAGTAAGTCACATTTGGTAATACGTGCAATTGCTCTAACACGGTGAAGTTGCGATTTGGATTCTCTGCACGCACCATTGTGATTGCACTATGTTTGTCGTTTGCATTACCAAAGCTGATAGCGTGTGTAGGACAAGCTTGTTGACAAGCCACTTTCACATCTGCATCTACCATTGGACGAGAATCTTTCTTCGCTTCTAATTTAGCAGCTTGTAAACGTTGAACACAGAAAGAACATTTTTCAATTACACCACGAGAACGTACCGTCACATCTGGATTCAATACCATTCTTGTTAAGTCATCGTTCATGTTCAATACTACATCGTTCACTTCACCTACTTGGTTATCTGCGAAGCTATCTGCACCACTGTAATCAGCCCAGTTAAAACGACGCACTTTGAAAGGACAGTTGTTCGCGCAATAACGTGTACCAATACATCTGTTATAAGTCATCTGGTTTAAACCTTCAGAGCTATGGTTTGTTGCAGCAACTGGACAAACGTTTTCACAAGGAGCGTTATCACAATGCTGACACATTAATGGTTGGAATACCACATTCGGGTTATCCATATCACCACTAAAATATTTATCGATACGTAACCAATGCATTTCATGACCACGTAAAACTTCAGGCTTACCTACAACAGAAACGTTGTTCTCTGCATTACATGCAACCACACAAGCACCACAACCATTACAAGTGTTTAAGTCTACATTCATACCCCACTTGATACCTGGACGCTCGTACACAGGATACATCGTACCTTGTTTTTCGAAGTTGGCTAACACTTCGTCGTTGCTCATTTTATCGCCACCCATGATTTGACCTTTCAATTCATGTGCGCGTTCTTCACGAATCTCACCAGGATGTGCCATGAATGCAGCAAGAGATAATTCTTTCACTACTTCTGTACGATTACCTTGAGTGGTGTCGTAACGGAAATGCGTTTGCGTTAAGGCAACTGGATAAGTTTCTTCTGTTAATGTTAATTGAACATCCGCTTGATCAAAAGAAATGGTTTGACCATTAAAGCTTGCAAAAGGATACGCGTTTTTACCTGTACCGATTACTGCTTTACCTAAAGCTTCAGCACGGCCGTAACCAACAGCGATACCGATGGTAGAAGGATGTGTTCCTGGAATAATTAAAACTGGTAACTCAAGACTCACTTGACCTACTGTTACTTTAACTACTTTCTTAGGAGGTTGTACTTCGTACGCATCTGCTTGACCACCATTGTTCAAATCAATGTTCAACAATGTTTTTGCCATCGCAGGTGATACTATAATATAGTTATCCCAAGTAGCACGTGTTACTGGATCAGGTAATTCTTGTAACCAAGGGTTACTCGCCCCTTGACCAGCGCCGATACCTACTTTTTGGTATAATGCTAATTCTATTTTAGTTGAAGGCTTCTTTGCAGTAACCGCAGCAGTTGCAGTTGCAACAGCAGCACCATTTAACGAAGCACTTACTGCAGTTGCAGTAGTTGGATTGATCACACCCGCTTGTAATGTTTTATCCCACTCAGCCACACCGCCTAATTTAATAGACCAGAAATTCTTTAAGTAAGTGGTGTAATCATTTACATCACCCGCCCATTTCAACAAACTATCTTGGAACGCTCTTGTTTTAAATAAAGGCGCAATCGTTGGTTGGATGAAAGAGTAATGACCTGTTGCAGGTTCTGCATCACCCCAGCTTTCTAAGAAGTGTGGAGCAGGAATTACATATTTACAAAGTGCGGTTGTTTCATCTAATTTTTCGTTGAAAGAAATCGTTGTCTTCACTTTCGCTAAACCAGCTTTTACTTTTTCAGCGTTCGGCCAAGAGTACACAGGATTCGCACCAACAAATAACACTGTGTTTACTTTGCCTGCATTCATCTCGTCCACTAAAGTGGCGAAATCACTATCAATACCTTGACGGTAGTTTAAAGTGGTTCCGAAATCAATCGTGTTGCCATTTGCACCCACTGCATCGTTGATTGCGTTCACTAAAATCTGAACATGCACATCGTTGCTACCCGCTACTACTAATGCAGCGCCTTTGTTAGCAGTCAATGCTTTTGCAGCCGCTTCAATTCCAGCTTTCAATGAAGCATCGCTAATATTATTTACTGCAGCACCTTTAACAGCGTTCAATAAACCTAATGCAATTGCACCCATTTCAGAAGGACGGCATAAATATTTTTCGTCTGCGTTAGAACCTGTCAAGCTCGCCACTGTTTCAAAGTGGATATGCTTGCTCATTGAAATATTTTTCTCGTCAATTTTTTTACCTACTGCATATTGCGCAGCAAATTCAACTGGACTTAACCAAGTACCTAAGAAATCGGCACTCAAAGAAACAATTGCTTTTGCTTTATCAAAATG
>JBFYPO010000035.1:0-7633 GCA_041303215.1 Asinibacterium sp.
CAAAGACATCAAATTCCAGAACAAGAAATCATCAACAATACCCTGCTAAAGTTTTCAAAGAAACATAAGGTAGATGTGATTGCCACGAATGACAGCCATTATATCAACGAAGATGACGCGAATGCGCATGATATTCTTTTGTGTATTAATACAGGCGAAAAACAATCTACCCCAGGATTTGATGATTTTGTAAATGATGAGCTTCAAATAAAAAATAGAAGATTCAAGTTTCCGAATAACGAATTTTATTTTAAGACACAATCCGAAATGATTGAGTTGTTCAGTGATATCCCGGAATCTATTGACAATACCAATGCCATCGTAGATAAAGTGGAAGTCTTGAATTTAAAAAAAGACATCCTCCTACCCGCTTTCCCGATTCCAAAAAGTTTTCAGTTGCATAAGGATGCCAACATGAATCAGTGGGAATTCCTGAAACATATTACATGGGAAGGTGCACATAAAAGATATGACGCCATCACTGCAGAAATACAAGAACGTATAGATTTTGAATTGTTTACCATCCAAACGATGGGATTTGCAGGTTACTTTTTAATTGTAAGTGATTTTATTAAAGCAGGTCGTGAGATGGATGTGTTTGTTGGGCCGGGTCGTGGATCTGCAGCAGGTTCGGTAGTGGCTTATTGTATTGGCATCACCAATATTGACCCCATCAAATACCAATTACTATTTGAGCGTTTTTTAAACCCAGATCGTAAGAGCATGCCCGATATTGATACGGACTTTGATGATGAAGGCCGTCAGAAAGTAATTGATTACGTGGTTGATAAATATGGTAAAGAACAGGTGGCACAAATTATTACCTATGGTACGATGGCGGCTAAAAGTAGTATCAAGGACGTGGCACGTGTAATGGATCTTCCTTTATCAGAATCTAACCTATTAGCAAAGCTAGTTCCAGATAAACCAGGTACAGAATTAAACAGATGTTTACATGCACCTATTACCGTAAAAGAAGGTGAAAAATCCTTAGCAGAAAAAGAAGGGTATCAGTCAGACGATATAGATAATATAAAAAAGCTTAGAGAAATCTATGCAGGGAATGATTTAAGGGCAGCTGTATTACATGAAGCAGAAAGACTAGAAGGATCTATACGAAATACGGGTATTCATGCTGCGGGCATCATCATTGCACCAAGTGATTTAACAGAAATCATGCCCGTTGCCACAGCAAAAGATTCAACTTTATGGGTCACTCAAATTGAAGGCTCTGTCATTGAAGAAGCAGGTGTAATCAAAATGGACTTCTTGGGTTTAAAGACCCTATCCATTTTAAAAACTGCGCTACAATTAATCAAACAAAATCATGGTATTACCATAGATCTAGACAATATCCCTTTGGATGATGAAGCTACTTTTCATTTATACCAACGCGGCGAAACCAATGCAACATTTCAGTTTGAGAGCGTGGGCATGCAGAAATATTTACGAGAATTAAAGCCAGATAAATTTGCGGATTTAATTGCCATGAATGCCTTGTACCGACCAGGTCCAATTGCTTATATCCCCAACTTCATTGAACGTAAACATGGTCGTGAAGCCATCCAATATGACTTGCCTATTATGGAAGAAATATTGGCTGACACTTATGGGATTACTGTATACCAAGAGCAGGTGATGTTACTGAGTCAAAAGATTGGTGGTTTTACCAAAGGCGATGCCGATGTATTGCGAAAAGCAATGGGTAAGAAACAAAAATCTGTGTTGGATAAAATGAAAGCGCAGTTTGTGGAAGGTGCCATGAAAAATGGACATCCAGAAAAAGCATTGGATAAAATATGGACAGACTGGGAAGCCTTTGCACAATATGCCTTCAATAAATCGCACTCTACCTGTTATGCTTATGTAGCCTATCAAACAGCCTATTTAAAAGCGCATTACCCTGGAGAATATATGTCTGCGGTTTTAAACCACGCAGGCAGCATTGATAAAATCACCTTCTTTATGGAAGAGTGTAAACGTATGGGCATAAAAGTGCTTGGTCCAGATATTAATGAATCCTTACAAGGATTTTCGGTGAATAAAAATGGCGAAATTCGTTTTGGCTTAGGTGGCTTAAAAGGAGTTGGTGAAGCAGCCATTGATGCCATCATTTTAGAACGAAATAAAGCGGGTCATTTTGAGACCATGATTGATTTTATCAAACGTGTTTTATCTAGAGCGGTCAATAAAAAATCATTAGAAAGTTTAGCTTATTCTGGCACATTTGATTGTTTCCCAGAATACCATCGTGCACAATATTTTTATACAGGTGATGGAGATCGAACCAATGGCATGGAAAAATTGATTGCCTATGCGCAAGCAATACAGTCCATGAATACGGGCACCACGAATACCTTATTTGGCGACCTACCCTCTGCTATGCAAGTGCCTATTCCAAAATTAGCTACTTGCGAAGAATGGACTTTGACAGAAAAGCTTGATCACGAAAAAGACATCACTGGAATGTTCATGAGTGGACATCCCTTAGACCATTTTAATTTTGAACTTAGGCATTATGCTTTTTCACCTATCAATGAGTTCAATGAAGTAAAAGACAACTTGATCAATTTCCCCAATAACTT
Organism: Asinibacterium sp.; assembly: GCA_041303215.1. Lineage (GTDB taxonomy): Bacteria > Bacteroidota > Bacteroidia > Chitinophagales > Chitinophagaceae > Sediminibacterium. The sequence continues at coordinate 2,586 of JBFYPO010000035.1, forward strand.
AGGTAAGAATTTTAAATTGGCAGGATTAGTGACCGAAGTGCAACATCGCATCACCAAAACAGGCAAGAATTTTGGATCTTTTGCTATTGAGGATTTCACAGGCAAAACAGACTTTATTTTATGGAGCGAAGACTATGTGAAATTTCAAAATTATCTAGAAGTGGGCCAAAAGGTTTGTATCAATGGCTCCTTCAGGAACAGATTCAATCAACCCAATAATTTTGAGTTTAAACTTCAAACTATGTCCTTGCTGGAAACTGTAAAGCAACTTCAAACAAGAACCGTTGAGTTGAGTTTACACCCTGCCAACCTAAAAGCTGAAGCAATTCAATTTTTAGAACAAAATGTCAAAGCTAATCCTGGAAGAACTTCCCTTAAAATAACTTTTGTTGAACCAAGAGAACAAATTGTTGCAAGCTTATTGACAATAGACAAAGGATTCTTAGTAAATGATGAATTTGTTGAATTTTTAGACAAAAACCCCGAATGGAACGTTCAAGTGAAGTTAAATAATTAGCCGCCAAAGTAATTGTCCCCATTCAAACCCTCAAAAGTGGAAAAGTCAAGATGGCAGATATTAAAGTTTGGAGCTAATTTTGTACTGTATAAAAAGAACAAGAAAAATTTAAAAATACAATTATGGCATTAGAATTTACAGACGCAAACTTTCAACAAACAGTGATTGAAAGTGATAAATTAAGTGTGATCGATTTTTGGGCAGAATGGTGTGGACCATGTCGTGCAATCGGACCAGTTATTGAAGAATTAGCAGTTCAATACGAAGGCAAAGTAAATATTGGTAAAGTGAATGTGGATGTTAATCCTACTTTAAGTATGAATTTTGGCATCACTTCAATTCCTGCTATCCTTTTTGTAAAAGGTGGCGAAGTAGTTGATAAACAAATTGGCGCTGTACCAAAAGCGGTATTAGAGAAGAAGATCCAAGCGCATTTATAAGCCGAGTAATCAAAGTCAGGTGTTTTGCACCCAATTCGATATACCTAATTAAATCCCGCAATTTGCGGGATTTTTTATGCCCTTGAACCCTAGAAAATAACAATAAATTAATTACCTTTCTCCTCTAAATTAACCCCATGGCAAGATTTCAAGGCTTGATAGGTATTGTATTGATCTTAATGATTGCATTCTTATTTTCAAATAATAAGAAAAGAATCAACTACCGTTTAGTATTAAGTGGCTTAGCCCTTCAGTTAACCATTGGTATTTTAATATTGAAGATTCCAGCAGTAACAAGTTTCTTTCAAGTGATTGGAAAAGGCATGGGTAAAATCGAAGAGTTTGCACGTCAAGGTGCCGCATTTGTATATGGCGGTGTCGCTGCAATGGGCCCAGCAGGTGTGACTGATTTCACCAATGGTGGTTTTGTATTCGCATTCAATGTTACAGCGACCATTATTTTAGTTTGCGTTTTAGTGGCTTTATTTTACCATTTTGGTATCATGCAAAGAATTATCTCCTTCATTGCAAAATCTATGAACTTCATTATGCGTGTAAGTGGTGCCGAAGCCTTGAGCAATGTGGCAAGTGCTTTTGTAGGTCAAGTAGAAGCGCAAGTAATGATTCGCCCTTATTTACCTACTATGACAAAAAGTGAAATATTAGCCAGTATGAGCGGAAGTTTAGCTTGTATCGCTGGAGGTATATTAATTGTTTACGCAAATATGGGTGCTCAGGCTGGCATGGACTTAGCGCCAAAATTAATCACAGCTAGTTTGATGGCAGCGCCTGGTGCTTTAGTCATTGCAAAAATTATATTCCCAGAAACAGAGCCATCTCAAACAATGGGCAAAGTAACTCTAGAAGTAAAAAGCCAATACAGCAATACCATTGACGCAATTACGCATGGTGCAAGTGATGGTTTTAAGATTTCTATGAACGTAATTGCCATGTTAATTGGTTTTATCGCATTAATTGCTTTGGTTGATTGGAGCTTATTAAAGATTGGACATTTATTTAGTGCTAATTTGGATTTGAGTTTAAACTTTATTTTTAGCAAATTATTTTACCCAATGGCTTGGGCGATGGGTATTCCTACGATAGATGTACAAAGTGCGGCTACCCTTTTAGGACAAAAATTAACCATCAACGAGTTTGTTGCATTTAAGAGCTTAACAAGCAAAGTAGTTCCAATCGTAACAGAAAAAGGATTGTTGATTGTAAGTATCGCTATTTGCGGATTTGCAAATTTCAGCAGTGTTGGTATGTTGATTGGTGGTATTGGAGAATTAGCACCTTCACGCCGTAAAGACCTTGCTGAATTAGGACTTAAAGCCCTTTTAGCAGGTACATTAGCTTCTTATTTATCCGCAAGTATTGCTGGTATCTTGATCGGCTAATATCCTTCCGTTAAAGAGAAAGTCAAGTTTCAAATTTGACCTTAAACATACGGTGGTTATCAAACGATATTGACTAACTTTGTGTCTTAATTTCCAGTGTATGAAACAGGCGCAAATTCAAGTGATAGTAGATGCTCAAAACGATTCGGTATTAAAAACGATTGGACAAAAAATTATCCAAAACGAAAGAATCAGTTTCGATGATGGTGTGGCGCTTTTTGAAAAAGCTTCACTACCCTATGTGGGCGCATTAGCCAATTGGAAGCGTAATGAATTACATGGCGACCATACGTATTTCAACCGAAATTTTCATATTGAACCGACCAATGTTTGTGTTTTCTCTTGTAAATTCTGTTCATATTCAAAACTATATGCACATAAAGAAGAAGGCTGGGAATTAACAATCGATCAAATGATGGACATCGTTCGTTCTTATGATGGTAAGCCTGTAACTGAAGTACATATTGTGGGCGGCGTTCACCCTAAATTAACTTTATCTTTTTTCTTGGATTTGATGCGCGCCATTAAAGCACATCGTCCTGAATTACATATCAAAGCGTTCACCCCTGTTGAACTAGATTATATGTTCCGCAAAGCAAAAGTGTCTGTGAAGGAAGGTATGCGCTTGGCACATGAAGCGGGATTAGATTCTTTACCTGGTGGTGGAGCAGAAATTTTTCATCCCGAAGTGCGTACGATTATATGTGACGACAAAGTAGATGCCAATGGATGGCTAGAAATTCATCAAACAGCTCATGAATTAGGTATGCATAGCAATGCTACCTTATTGTATGGACATATTGAAAAATATGAACACCGTGTAGATCATATGGAACGCTTAAGACAATTACAAGATCAAACGAAAGGCTTCAATACTTTTATTCCATTAAAGTTCCGTAATAAAGACAATGAAATGAACGATGTGCCTGAGTCAACAATGTTAGAGGATTTAAAAATGTATGCAATCTCAAGATTATATCTTGATAATTTCCCGCATATTAAAGCATATTGGCCAATGTTAGGAAGACAAGTAGCACAATTAACTTTAAGCTATGGCGTGAATGATATAGATGGAACCATCGACGATACCACTAAGATTTATTCTATGGCAGGTAGTGAAGAACAAAATCCTGCTATGTCTACATTGGAGCTTGTTAGATTAATTAAGCAAGCGAAAAGAACCCCTATTGAAAGAGGCACGCTATACAATGTGATTCAAGATTTTAGTTTGGTGGACGAAGCTGCGATAGAAGCTTAACACTCTGCTAATCCTATTGGAATCTGTGTTGCTAATCCGCCATCTGCTGTTTCTTTATACTTGACATTCATATCTAATGCGGTGTTCCACATGGTATGAATTACTTTATCCAAACTTACCAAGGCATAATCAGGTTTACTTTGTAAGGCCAATTGCGCAGCCGTGATGGCCTTGATAGCACCCATTGTATTACGTTCAATACAAGGAATTTGTACCAAACCACCCACAGGATCACAGGTTAAACCTAAATGATGTTCCATGGCAATTTCAGCAGCCATTAATACCTGACGTTGATTCCCACCTAATAGTTCTGTTAGTCCAGCAGCAGCCATAGCTGAGGAAACACCAATTTCTGCTTGACATCCACCCATCGCTGCAGAAATGGTTGCGCCATTTTTAAATAATATTCCAATTGCATTTGCCGTCAATAAAAAACGATGGATATCTTGTTGACTTGCTTTATGACAAAAATTGATCGCATACATTAATACAGCTGGAATCACTCCCGCTGCTCCATTTGTTGGTGCCGTGACCACCCTTCCAAAACTTGCATTTTCTTCGTTCACTGCCAAAGCAAAACAACTGACCCAATCTAAAATATAGGTAAAGTCCGAACCGCCACTTTGTATTTGAAGCATCCATTCAGAAATAGATATAGCCACTGGATCAACTACTACATTGTTTTCACCATTGGCGGATACATTTTCCTTACTCGTATGGTTTTCTTTTTTTAGTAATTTGGCATTCAAGTCAAAGGCTCTCCTTCTAACTTGAAGTCCACCAGGTAAAATACCTTGGGCATGTACCCCTTTAAAAATGCATTGCTCCATTGTCTCCCATAATAGATCCAAGCCTTCCGATAATGCTTGTTCTGTATGCAATTGTTTTTCGTTCTCTCTAACAATATCAGAAATTGGTAAGCCCGTTTTGATACACCAATGCATTAAATCATTTGTATGAAAAAAATTAAAAGGCACTTCGACATTGGCTTCCTTTTTATCTTCGATTACTTGATCTAAATCTAAACCATCTTCTGATGCTGCTGTTTCAATGAATCCACCCCCTACCGAATAATAGGTATATGTTTTTACACCCTCTTTAAATTCAATCACAAATTGCATTGCATTTGGATGATAAGGCAAACTTTTATCTTTAAGAAAAACCAAATGATTGGAATAAACAAAAGGAATAGCATGAGTGCCATCCAACAGCATACATTGTTCCTCTTTAATTGTTTGTACTTTACTTGTAATCAAACTTGTATCAGTTGTCACTGGATCTTCCCCTAGTAAACCCATTAATATTGCAATATCCGTTCCGTGTCCTTTACCAGTTTTAGCTAAAGAACCATATAGGTAAACATGTATTGCTTGAATTGAATCGATTGTAGAAAATTGAGTCGCCCTGACCAATACATGCTTTGCTGCGCGCCA
>JBFYPO010000036.1:0-18787 GCA_041303215.1 Asinibacterium sp.
ACCTTACAAGATTTTAAACATTTATTAGAAACATATAAATCTCAATTAACACAATTAAACTAAAATGATCAAATCAACATTAAAATTAGTAGCTGCAATTGTATTGTTTGCAAGTTGTAACAGTTACGAAAAAGCACCTTCAGGCATGATGTATAAAATTACACATGGTGAGGGCAATCAAAAGAAATTAGAACAAGGCCAATTTGTAAAAATCAATATTGAATACAAGTTGAAGAGTAAGGATACTACTTTAAGTTCTACTTATGGTTTAATCCCAGTATATTTTCCAGTTGATACTGCTAGCTTAGGTAAATATACATTTACTGAAATCTTAATGCAATGTAAAAAAGGTGATAAGGTTGAATTTTCTTTAAGTATTGACACCCTTGCTAAAATGGGCGTACTTCAGTTAAATGAAATTTTCAAAACGAAAGATATTGTTTTAGGAAGAGCTGAAATTTTAGATGTATTTACAGATGTAGCAAAAGTGGATGCAGATTATAAAAAAGAAACTGAAACAGAAAAGAAAAGAGAAGTAGATGCGATTAAAGCACACTTAGCTAAAAATAAAATTACAGCAGTAGAATCTCCAGAAGGTGTATTTGTAGTATTGAAAGAAGCTGGTGATGCTTCAAATAAAGTAGATACAACAAAAATTGCTAGTGTTTATTACAAGGGATATACTTTTGATGGAGAAACATTTGATACAAACATGAAGCCTAACGATCCAACAGCAAAACCATTTGATGTGAACATCGGAACAGGTGGTGTAATCCCAGGCTGGGAAATTGGTTTAAAATATTTTGGTAAAGGTGGAAAAGGAACCATTTTTGTTCCTGCGATGTTGGCTTATGGCCCTCAAGCAAATGGCTCCATTAAGCCTTATTCTAATTTAGTGTTTGATCTTGAAATACAAGATGTAACAAAAAAATAAAGCACTCTTAAATAATACAAAAATGGCCAAATTTAATTTGGCCATTTTTTTTGAATCTAATGTTTTATTTATGCGTTCATTTGATTGACTAAAATAATCGCTTCTTTAGCAGCTTGCACATCATGTACTCTTACAATGGAAGCTCCATTCAATAAACCAATGGTGTTCAAAACCGTCGTGCCGTTTAAAGCATCAGCGGGTTCTACACCTAATGTTTTATAAATACTTGATTTTCTGGATACGCCTAGTAAAATTGGCAATTGAATTTCAGTGAGTTGACGAAGCTCCTTTATTAAGGTGAAATTTTCTTGAATTGATTTGCCAAATCCAAACCCTGGATCAATGATCCATTCGGTCAAGCCTAAAGCTGCAAAAGCAGCTTTTTTCATTTTAAAATATTGAATAAGTTCAGCAATTACTTCTTTACGTTCTTCCACTTGGTGCATGGTAGCTGGACCTCCTGTTTGATGCATGCCAATATATCCTGCTTGATGTGCTATCACTGTTTCCAATAGGGTAGGATCAAAATTGCCACAACTAATATCGTTTACGATAGAAGCCCCTGCTTCTAATGCAGCTTTGGCAACAGTGCCTTGATAGGTGTCTATGGATATAGGAATATGAGGTAAGGCTGAATGAATAGCTTCAATTAGAGGAACTACTCTTTCAATTTCTATTTTTGCTTCTACCAACAAAGCGCCAGGCCTTGTACTTTGTCCGCCAATGTCCAAAATTGCAGCACCAGCAGCCACCATTTCCTTTGCGGTATCAACCGCAAGATCCAGTGCTTGTATTCTACTTTCTTTATAAAATGAATCCGGTGTGGCATTCAATATCCCCATTACTTGAGGGGTATTTAAGTCAAGTACCTGATTTTTTAATTGGATTTGAAACATAGTTTTATTTTAAGGACCTTATTGATTATCTTGCGAGTGTACAAAGATATTAAATCACCGTGTAATTAGCCGTTATTTCATGAGTCAAACATCTGCACAATATGATCAAGCAATTGCTTCTTGTAAAGACATTTTTATAAAGAAAACAAAAGATTATGGCACTGCTTGGCGCGTTCTAAGAATTATCTCTGTAGTAGATCAAATCTTTATTAAGGCATTAAGAGTAAGAACCATACAAGATAAAGGGGTTCAGAAAGTAGGGGATGATATTCAAGATGAATTTAAGGGTATGATCAATTATGCTGTCATTGGTTTGATTCAATTACAATTGAATGATCCGAAAGTAGAAGACATGCCTGTTGAAAAAGTTCAATCCCTTTATCAAGAATACGTCAATTTTGCTAAGCATACCATGTTGGATAAGAACCATGATTATGGTGAAGCGTGGAGAGATATGAGTCAAGAAAGCTATGCAGATTTAATTTTAGTCAAGTTGTTACGTATACGACAAATTTTAACCAACGATGGTAAAACATTAATTAGCGAAGGCATTGATGCTAATTTTGTAGATATATTGAATTATGCAGTTTTTGCTTTAATCCAAATTTCAGAAGGTAAACATTAAACCTATGCAAGCATTTTTGAAAACTTTGAGGTGGTTAGTGGGATTATTATTCATTTTTTCTGGTCTAATCAAGGCCAATGATCCACTAGGCTTAAGTTATAAAATGCAAGAATTTTTTGAAGTATGGGGTGTTGCTTTTTTAGATGATTATTCCTTAGGGTTGTCTTTATTTATGAATACATTAGAAATTGTAGCAGGAATTGCTTTACTCATCAAATATCCTTATAAACAGACCTTATGGTTATTATTAGGCCTGATTGTTTTCTTTACTTTCTTGACAGGGTACGCTTTATTTTCTGGCAAAATTAAAACATGTGGTTGTTTTGGTGATTGTATCCCTTTGACGCCAAAAGTATCCTTTATCAAAGACCTTGTTTTATTATTTTCAATTTTAATATTGTTGTTGAATCATAAAAAAATAAAATCAAGTTTACATAAAGCATTAGGTATTTTTATTTTAATCCTTGCTACTGGCATGGTTGGCTACGGACAGTTTTATGTGCTACAACACCTTCCACTCATAGATTGTTTGCCTTATAAAAGAGGCAATGATATCAAAGAGCAAATGAAAACACCAATTGGTGCAATCCCGGATAGTGTATCAATACAAATGTCTTTTATTAAAGAGGGTAGGTCAGTTCAATTTGATATCAATCAATTTCCTGAAGATTTTGATAGCACCTATATTTATAAAGACAGAAAAGAAGTGGTAATTAGGAAAGGAAATGGATTGACAGCAAAAATTATTGACTTTAGCTTATTTACAATTAATAATATAGATACGACAGAATCGTTATTAAACACAAAAGTACCCTATGTGTTCATATTTGCAGGTTCAATTGATTCAAAAAAACCATGGAAAGAAATCATCACTGCAGCTAAAGACAAACATACATTTGTTTATTTAGTCACTTCAGATCCTGAAAGTGCAGTAGGATTGAATCTTGATATCCCTATTTTGATAGGCGATTTAACCATGATTAAAACAGCTGCTAGGGTTTGGCCATCGGTCTTCATTATGAATGGGGCCACCATCATGGAAAAGCAGTCCTATTTAGATTTCCTTAATAATTAGTTGCTTGTAATTTTAGATTTAAAGCGTAACTTAGGAAACAGGTAAATTAAAATCCTATTTTATGTCAAAAATCAAAGCAATTTTAGAAAAGAAAGGACCTCACTTTAACACTGTGACGCCTAGTACACCAGTGGTGGATGCTTTAACTATTATGCAATCCGAAAATCTTAGCTATGTCGTTGTGATGGATGACAATCAATTTGTTGGTATCATGTCTGAGCGTGATTATACCCATAAAATTAAATTGAGAGGACGTCATTCTGATTCAACCATTGTTAAAGAAATCATGACGCACGATTTACCAGTCATTGGATTACAAGAAGAATTAGAAAGATGTATGATTTTAATGAATGTTTATAAAACAAGATACCTTCCTGTTTTTGACAACTTGGAATTCAAAGGAGTAATTACAATGAACGATTTAATGAGGGATGTATTGGATAAAAAATAGTATTACTTTATTTTTAATTATTTGATCACCACATCTGTAATAACTTTCTCACCCATTTTTTCATTGACTCTTTCAATGATTTGAACTTTTTGGAATCCTAATTCGTTCTTTAACGGACCTATTGTTGAATGTATAAATAATTTTTGATCGAAGATATAAACCTTATCAGTATACTTTGCTACTGTAACACCCATGATTTCTTCCCAAACAGTTTCTATCTGAGCTGCTCTAATACCATTTTTTAATTTGGTATTTTCTTGAACCATCTGTTTTAATGCATCTCCAATTTTAAAAGTAGCCATAGTGTAAAATTACAATTTTATAATTCAATCATCTGGTAATTGTCCACATATTTACCTAATAGTTCAGCTACTCTTGCTTTGTGTGTGTCTGTAATAAAAACAGGGCCATTGGTAGACGTGGCTACCCAGGCTAATAAATGAGCCATTCTATCTGCATCTAATTTCTCAAAAATATCGTCTAATAATAAAATAGGGTCACAAGCTTTTGATTTCTTGAGTAATTCCCATTCTGCCAGCCTAATGGCAAAAAGCAAACTTTTTCTTTGACCTTGAGAAGCTTCTTGCTTAAACGATTGATTTTGTATTGTAATAATTATATCATCTTTATGAATGCCCACGCTTGTTCTGTGTATAGCCCTGTCTTTTTGTGAAGCATTATGTAATAAGGTTTCAAAAGATTGATCTTGTAAGGTTGAATGATATTTGATTTCAATTGAATCAGTATCACCTGCAATTGACTGATACAAGGAATGAATCATAGGTAACCACTCCTTTAAAATTTCTTTTCTTTTTTCAAAAATGGGATTGCCAAATTGAATCAATTGCTGATTTAAAGTAGCTAATAAGGTTTCATCCATTTGACCTTGTTCTGCAGCCCATTTAAGCAAGCTATTTCTTTGTTGCAGCACTTTATTATATTGTATTAATAAATGTAAATAGGCGGAATCAATTTGAGATAATAAGGTATCTATCAATTTTCTTCTTTCTTCACTTGTTCCAGTTATAATTTGAACATCATCTGGTGCAATCATAACCGCTGGAATCCTTCCAATATGATGAGAAAGTTTGGTATACAAAGTTTCGTCATAATAAAATTCTTTCTTCCCCGTTTCTCTTACAATACAGGTAATAGGGAAGTCTTCTTTGTTGAATTGGTATTGCCCCTGAATACGCATCCCCTGATGGGCATGGTGTACATTTTGTGCGTCTGGTCTATTAAAATAACTCTTGGTAAATGAGAGGTAATAAATGGCATCTAAAATATTGGTTTTGCCCGTACCATTGGCCCCTACAATGCCCACAATTCTTGCCGTAAATTCAAATTGCTTTTGAATATAATTTCTGAATTGAATTAAACTTAGGGATTTCAGGGTCAGCATGCCTGCAATTTACATCCAAAAAAGCTGTATTTTTAGCAAAATTTAAGGAATGATCCTAATTAGCGAGCAACAACTACCAAGTATTGTCAAAAGGCTGGCACACCAAATATTAGAGACCCATCCTGGACTTGAAAATACCGTTTTAGTTGGTTTACAACCTAGGGGTGTATTTTTAAGTGACCGAATAGTAGCTGCTTTGCTGAATGAGCTACCTTTGAATCAGGTGGTTTACGGTAAATTAGACATTACATTTTATAGAGATGATATCCGTAGAGAACTGCATTTAGCTACTCAAACCGATTTACCCTTTAGTATAGAAGGCAAAACAGTCATTTTAATTGATGATGTATTGTTTACTGGACGAACGATCAGGGCTGCTTTAGATGCATTATTGGCTTTTGGGCGACCTTCAAAGGTTGAATTATGTGTCTTGGTAGACCGAAAACCAAGCAGGGAACTGCCCATTCAACCAGACTTTTCGGGTAAAGAAATGGATACTTTAACCCCTCATAAGGTAAAAGTAAGATGGACAGAAAATGATGGAGTTGACGATGTAATCTTGTTAGATCAATAAATTTATATTAATTTAGCTTTTTAATGGCACTATCTACCAAACATCTTCTTGGTATCAAGGACCTCAAAACTGAGGATATCCAACTTATTTTATCTACTGCATCGCAATTTAAAGAAGTCCTTCAAAGACCAGTTAAAAAAGTACCGACCTTAAGAGACGTTACCATCGTCAATCTTTTTTACGAGAATTCAACAAGAACAAGAATTTCCTTTGAACTGGCAGAACGTAGGTTATCGGCTGACGTAGTTAATTTTACTGTATCCAGTTCATCTGCAGCAAAGGGAGAAACGCTTTTGGATACGGTGAATAATATTTTAAGCATGAAAGTGGATATGGTGGTGATGCGACATAGTGCATCTGGCGCCCCACATTATTTATCAAAACATATTGATGCGGCAATTATCAATGCAGGAGACGGTATTAATGAACACCCTACCCAAGCTTTGTTAGATGCCTTCTCTATGCAGGAAAGAATGGGCAAACTAGAAGGTTTGAAAGTGGCTATTATTGGAGATATAATGCATAGCAGGGTTGCTTTAAGTAATATTTATCTTTTAAAGAAAATGGGTGCCCAAGTGATGGTGTCAGGACCACCCACACTCATACCAAAATATTTACAGGAAGCGATGGACATTCAAGTGGAATACAATATTGATAAAGCACTTGCATGGTGTGATGTGGCCAATGTCCTTAGAATTCAATTAGAACGTCAAAATCAACCATTATTCTCTTCCTTAAGGGAATACAATTTAGCTTATGGTATTACGAAATCAAGACTACAAAAATTAAGTAAAGATATTTTAATCATGCATCCTGGGCCAATCAATCGAGGTGTAGAAATGGATAGTGATGTAGCAGATAGCCACCAATCCATTATTTTAGATCAGGTAGAAAATGGTGTCGCTGTAAGAATGGCTTGTTTATATCTTTTAACAGGCAGAACCAACCCTTAAAACCAAACGATGCAACAAATTTGTTTATTCCCCGGTACATTTGATCCAGTTACTTTAGGTCATATTGATATCATCAATAGATCCTTACCCTTATTTGACAAAGTGATTGTAGGTATTGGTATTAATGCGGCTAAAAACCCCATGTTTAGTGCAGAACAAAGAAAACAATGGTTTGAGGAAATTTATAAAGATGAACCTAAAGTGGAAGCGGTAACCTATGACGGGTTAACCATTAAATATTGTCAAGCGATTGGTGCAAGATTTATTTTAAGAGGGATTAGATACGTAAGTGATTTTGAATACGAAAAAACAATTGCTGATGCCAATAGGACAATGGACCGTCATATTGAAACCATCTTTTTAACAGGAGAACCAAAATACACATCTGTTGCCTCTACGATTGTAAGGGATATTATTCGTAACGGTGGAGATGCATCCCCTTTTTTACCTGAGGTGGTGATTAATGCATTGAAGTAATAAAAACTGCTATCACATCTTTAATAGTATCATAAGTATTATCCAAATAGGGGGATAGGGCTTCTTTTTTTACCCATGCAATTTCGGATATATCTTCTTCGGTTTGAGGCAAGCCTTCTTGAAGTATATCTGTTGACATTTTATACCAATAAGTTGTTTTTTCTACGGGTTCATTTAAATATGGATCATGGTATTGATGTTTTGTAGTTACAATCAATCCTTGTAATTGAAGTGATTTAATACCAGTTTCTTCCATCACTTCTCTTACTGCACATGTTTCAATTGTTTCACCTGGATCTAATTTACCTTTAGGTAAATCCCAAAAACCTCTTCGGAATATCCAAAGGATTTCATTATTTGGATTAACTACAATGCCACCGGCAGCAATAATTGACTTCAACATAAAATGTGTATAGTATTTAGTAACTCTTGCAAAAATATTGCCTTTTTGACGGTAAATTCGTGCCAAATCTAGGATATGACCAACGAAAAAGCCGTAGCTGAAAAATTATTGCAAGTAAATGCCATAAAGTTAAGTCCAAATGAGCCATTTACATGGGCTAGTGGATGGAAAAGTCCAATCTATTGTGACAATCGTAAGGTTTTATCTTTCCCTTATGTAAGAGATTTTATTAAAAGTGAAATGTGTAATGTTATTTTTGAAAAATATGAAGGTGCAGATATGTTAGCTGGTGTTGCCACTGCAGGTATTCCTTGGGGTGCAATGGCGGCTGATCAATTAAAACTTCCCTATATCTATGTACGCCCAAAACCAAAAGAACATGGTTTGGGAAATCAAATTGAAGGCGCCTATGCTACTTCAAATAAAATATTGGTTATTGAAGATTTAATCTCTACAGGAAAAAGTAGTTTACAAGTAGTGGAGGTATTAAGAAATGCAGGATTAGAAGTGGTAGGGATGGTCTCCATTTTTAACTATGGATTCCAAGTGGCCGAAGATGCCTTTAAAGCTGCTGGCGTCCCTTATACATCTTTAACCAATTATACCAGTTTAATTGATTTGGCAGTAGAGAAGGGGATAGTAGATGCTACAACCCAATCCACTTTAATGGAATGGAGAGATAGCCCATCCACTTGGAAACAATAATTCAAAGTAACTCGGCTATTTATTTAAACCAGCCAAAGCCGATCCCAGGTTTAATTTTTGTGTTGTCTCGTATGCAATGGGAACTTTTTTTGTAAAGACACCTTTACTTAAAATAGCGTTGCCGACTATATTGAGCTTAATAGGTTTGTTGAATAAAAGATCCATGCTGTTTTTTACCAAATCAGCCATTTGAAATTCAAATTTCGCAGGGAGTAAGAACTCTTTTTGAGCTGGTATGATAAAATGAGTGTCCAATCTTAAATGAGTAAACTGTCCGTTATTCATTAATATTTTACAATCAATTTGTTTCAACACCAATGAAAAGGAATTTGGATTATAATATTTGATATTTGCGCTTAATTTATTTTTACCCATATTTAATTTATCCAATTGAATATCCTGCAAACCCTTGAATTCTAAAGATTGTGGTTCAGCGCATCCCACTAATAAAAATATAAAAAATAAAAGAAGAACACTTAATTGCTTCATGAATAAAATTTATTAAAATTACACAAAAAAGGGCATTCATGGTTTTTACAGATTTACATTATTTTGGTTCCATCACTTATTATAAAGGATTTGTTGCCACTGATCAACTTATGTTTGATACAGCTGCCCCATTCAGTAAAATGAGTTTTAAAAATAGGATGGTCATTGCCGCTTCAAATGGACCACTACATTTAACCATTCCTATTGTAGGTGGAAGAGATCAGAAAACACCAATGCATGATATCCATATTGCAAATGATAGTCCATGGAAGGCTCAACATTTTAAATCAATCTGTACCAATTATAAACGAGCTCCATTTTTCGACTACTATGAAACTAGTTTGGATGAATTGTATGCTAAAGAGTATGTTTTTTTAAATGATTTCTTACTAGCCACACAAAATTGGATCCAAAAACAATTAAAAGGAAAATGGACTATCGTATCCATAGAAGAGCAACCAATACCATCACCATCCATAAAATGGGTTGATCCTTTTAAACCCAATAACTTTCAAACAGCACCGGGACTAATCACCTATCAACAAGTTTTTGATGCTACAAATGGTTTTATTCCAAACACCTGTATACTGGATGTATTATTTGCTGTAGGAGGCAAACAAGCTTTATCAATGCTTTTAGCTAGTTGATGAATAGACTATATCATTGATCCATGTTTTGATAGCTTCTACATCGCCTCCCGTGGTATGAGGATGTTTTAATGCATGCATTACTAGGGCGGCACTGCTGCCATTAAATAAAGTTTTGATCATCATACCAAGGTATAGTTCCTGCGCTTCTAATTGCCCAAAAATAGGGGTATAAACATGTGTTTTAGAAGATACATCCCTAGTTACTAAACCTTTTTCGTGCATTATTTGCATTAATTTCAAAGTAGTTGTATAACCAACTTCTTTGTTTAGGAGTACAATTTCATGAACTTCTCTTACTGTGGCATTTCCTTTATCCCAAAGAATACTTAATAGCTCTAATTCGCTTTCTGTTGGTTTATGTAGTTTACTCATAGTAATACGATTTAATTCGTAAATCTACGAAATAATGAACTCCAACAAAAAATCCCTCCGAAAATTCGGAGGGATTTTTTTTAAAAACTATTGTAAAATTAAACTACTTCTTTTGTAAGAAGCTAGCATATTTAGCATTTTGTGCTGGAGTTAATGTAACCCCATTTACTGAAATTTGACCATCCTTAATTTGGATGTTTACATTGTCTTTTGGTGCTAAACCATCTTCTTGTAAAGCTTGTACTAAAGTTTTAGTATCCGCAGAGATGGTTACTGTAGTAGCTGAATCATTCATTGCAGCAGTAGAATCTGTATTGATAACAGCAATCTCTACTGTTTGAGACTTCACTTCCATAGAAGTTGTTGGATGCATTTTAGCCAAAGTAGGCGCAATTACCAATGATACAATTGACATCAACTTGATTAAGATATTCATAGAAGGACCTGATGTATCTTTAAATGGATCACCCACTGTATCACCTGTTACAGATGCCTTATGTGGTTCTGATTTTTTATAATACATCTCACCATTGATTTCAACACCTTTTTCAAAAGATTTTTTAGCGTTATCCCAAGCACCACCTGCGTTGTTTTGGAAAATACCCATCAATACACCACTAACAGTTGCACCAGCCAAGAAACCACCTAAAGCTTCTGGACCCATTGTGAAACCAATTAAGATAGGAGAGATGATTGTGATTGCACCTGGCAACATCATCTTCTTCAAAGAAGCTTCTGTTGAGATCGCTACACATTTATCATACTCAGGCTTACCTGTACCTTCCATAATTCCAGGAATGGTACGGAACTGACGACGTACTTCTTCAACCATTGACATCGCAGCTTCACCCACTGCACGAATTGCTAAAGAAGAGAAGATGAATGGAATCATACCACCTACAAATAAGGCAGCTAAAACATCCGCTTTATAAATGTCAATATGTTGATTGTCTGGCATTGCAACCCCTACGAATGCAGCAAATAAAGCTAAGGCAGTTAACGCTGCAGAAGCAATCGCAAAACCTTTACCACTTGCTGCGGTTGTATTTCCAACTGCATCCAAAATATCTGTTTTCTCACGCACTTCAGCTGGCAATTCACTCATCTCAGCAATACCACCCGCATTATCTGCGATAGGACCAAATGCATCGATTGCTAATTGCATCGCTGTTGTAGCCATCATACCTGCTGCAGCAATTGCCACACCATATAAACCAGCACAAGCATAAGAACCGTAAATACCGCCTGCTAATACTAAAATAGGCAAGAAAGTAGATTCCATACCAATTGCCAATCCGCCAATAATATTGGTAGCGTGACCAGTACTAGATTGTTTGATGATACTCATTACTGGACGCTTGCCCATTGCTGTATAATATTCTGTGATGATACTCATTAATGTACCTACAATTAAACCCACTGCGATGGCACCAATTACACCATTTCTAGTGAATTCTAAACCACGCAAAGTCATTGTTTCAGGTAAGATGTAATTCACTAAGAAATAACAAGCAACAGCTGTTAAAATCATTGAACCATAGTTACCCATATTTAAAGCCTTTTGAACTACAGCTGTAGTTAAAGGTGCTTTTTCGCTAATTTTTACAAAGAAAGTACCTACAATTGATAATAAGATACCTACTCCAGCAATCATCATTGGTAATAAAATGGGAGATAAACCACCGAAATTATCCACCAATACACTACCATTAGGCCCAGTCACTTCCTGACCCAATACCATCGTTGCTAAAACAGTAGCTACATAAGAACCGAATAAATCGGCACCCATTCCAGCCACATCACCTACGTTATCACCAACGTTATCAGCAATGGTTGCTGGGTTACGAGGATCATCTTCCGGGATACCTGCTTCTACTTTACCTACTAAATCTGCTCCAACGTCTGCTGCTTTGGTATAAATACCACCACCCACACGAGCAAATAATGCAATAGACTCAGCACCTAAAGAGAAACCAGTCAATACTTCAATCGTTCTAAGCATTTCCTTAGGATCGCCAGAAACATAGAAATACTCTTTTAATATTAAATACAAACCACCTAAGCCTAAAACAGCTAAACCAGAAACACCTAAGCCCATTACAGAACCACCTGTAAAAGATACATTCAATGCTTTTGATAAACTTGTTTTTGCAGCTTCAGCAGTTCTAACATTCGCTTTTGTGGCAATTTTCATACCGATATAACCTGCAGTAGCACTGAAAACAGCACCAATTACAAAAGCTATAGCGATCGTCCAATGGCTATCTTCATTTTTTGTAGCCATAAAGCCTAATAATAAGGCAACAATCACAACGAAGTATCCTAAGATCTTCCATTCTGCTTTTAAGAACGCCATAGCACCTTCAGCAATGTAAGTGCTGATTTCTTTCATTCGATCATTTCCAGCAGGTTGATTAGCTACCCAGCTGAATTTCAACAGCGTATACAATAAACCTACAATACCCATTGCCGGAACGGCATAAAATAACAAATCTTTCATAAGTAATAAATATGTAATTAAAATTACGTTTAAGGTCTGCAAAAATAGGGGGTTAAGTCCAAAAAACACCATAAAAAGGCCGCAAAATGAGCGATTTTACTCCACAAGTGCTGATGTGTCCTCCTTACCAGTGAATACCGAAGCAATCTCTTTCCCTTTATAAATAGAACGGTTGTATTTATTGCCCAAAATGATGATAGTAGCTGTTTCTCCAACTAAACGGGTAAAAACTGTATTGTTCCCGTGCCACCATCCATTGTGGTAAATCAATTTAGCTTCATTTGGCTTGGCTAAAACGCGCCATCCTAGTCCATAGTTATGCCAATATTTATTGGTAGGGCTTTTTGGCTCATAAGCCATTTCCAAAGTCGTGGGTTGTAAAAAACGTCCTTCAGTTAAAGCTTTATCCCATAAATACAGGTCTCTAGCGGTGCTATAAATATTTTTGTCACCGTAGATCATATCATATTTTTCAACTCGATAAGGAACCATTTGTGCATTGTAAGAGGGTAGGTACTTATCCATATTTTTAGCACTCATGACAAAACTATGTTCCATTTTTAAGGGCTTAAAAATGGTCTCTTCCATATAGCTAGGGAAATCTTTTCCTGTTATTTTTTCTATAATCAAAGCCAAAAGCACATAATTGGTATTACAGTACCTAAAAACACGATCTGGATTGGCCGCAATGGCGGGTTTCTTCTGTATCATAAAATCTAGCACATCCTGATTGGTATATAAACCTGGTCTAAAAGGTGCCTCATTCTTGACCAACACTAATTTCTTTGCCCAACGTCCCCTTTTTGTTTTGTAACGAACCGATTTGTATTGCCTAGATTCCAAAAAATAAGCATAATCTGGTAAGCCACTTCGATGCGATAATAACAATTCAACTGTCACGTCCTTGTAGGGAAAACCTGGCAAATATTTTGTGATCGGCGCTTTTAAATCGAGTTGGTCTTGTTCCCATAATTGAAGTGCTGCCATCCCTGTAAAAGTCTTTGATACGGATGCCAAATGAATAGGTGTGGATGCTACCAATGAATCTTTGGATTTATAATTGGCATATCCTTTATAATCTTCAAAAAGAATTTCTCCATTTTTAGCGACTAATATTTGACCACTAAAGTTTCTATTGCCTAATATAGATTGGTATTTTAACTTGATCGCTTCTGCATATTGTTCTTTGGCCTCATTCGACAATTTGTTATAGGTAAAATTGGTAGCCGAATGAGTATAATTTGGACCTTGGCTTGTACCACAGGAGGCATTTAAAAAAAGAATAGCACTTAATAAAAGAATTCGAACGATCATCTGTTAGTTTTTATAGGATATAAGATTATAACGTATAGAGGATATAAATTATTGTGGTTAAAGTCAAAAGCCCCTATTTTAAATTAACTTTGACCTATGAGTACTATTGATCTAACCAGTTATCCAAAAGATAAAATTAAAGTCCTGTTTCTAGAAAACATTAGTGACAAAGCAGTTCAGTATTTTAAACAACAAGGCTATACAGATGTAAAGAAAATTGCAGGCGCATTAAGTGAAGAAGAATTAATTAAAGTTATTAAGGACGTACATATTTTAGGTATTCGTTCCAAGACTTTTATTTCTAAGAAAGTATTAGATAGTGCAAAAAAACTACAAGCAATTGGATGTTTTTGTATTGGCGTCAATCAGGTTGATTTAAAAGCTTGTAGACAAAAAGGTATTGCTGTTTTTAACGCACCTTATAGTAATACAAGGAGTGTAGCTGAATTGGTGATTGGTGCATCTATTGTATTGATTCGAAAAATTTTAGATAAAAATAATGCAGCGCATCAAGGAAAATGGAATAAAGAGGCAAAAGGAAGTTTTGAATTAAGAGGCAAGACAATGGGCATCATTGGTTATGGTAATATAGGAACACAGTTAAGTGTCATGGCTGAAGCAATGGGTATGCGTGTTCTATTTTATGATATAGAAACAAAATTACCTTTAGGAAATGCACAAGCAAAAAAATCAATTAAAGAGATTGTAAGTACTGCTGATATTATTTCTTTACATGTGCCTGAAACGAGTCAAACTAAAAATTTAATAAGTAAAACTGTTCTTAAACAATTTAAAACAGGGTCTATCTTAATCAATTATGCGAGGGGAGAAGTGGTTGATTTAGATGCACTTTCACTTGCAATTAAAGACAAACAAATTGCTGGTGCAGCAATTGATGTGTTTCCTGTAGAGCCTGAAAAAAATGGTGACCCTTTTACAACACCACTACAAGGTTTATCCAATGTGCTATTAACACCACATATTGGTGGTTCAACAGAAGAAGCACAAGAAAACATTGGAGAAGACGTAAGTATCAAATTATACCAATACTTGGAAAGAGGCGTTTCAAATGGTTCACATACCATTCCATCTTTAAGTTTGCCTCCTGTAGATGGTGCACACCGAATTCTGCATATGCATAAAAATGTGCCTGGTGTCCTAGGGGCCATCAATACTTTATTGTCCAAAAACAAAATCAATATTGTTGGTCAATACTTAAAGACAAATGACGAGATTGGTTATGTGGTATTGGATGTAGATAGTAAACTATCAAAACAAGCCATGACCTTATTAAAAGAAGTGAAAGAAACCATTCGTGTAAGAATGCTGTATTAGTAGATTTTTTACTTTTTAAAAACTGGCGCTTTATTTTAAAGCTGCAATCATCGCCTGAATTTCATCCGTATCTACATCAAAATACTGCATATTTTCTTGCATACTTGGTTGATTAAATTCCATAGAAGATGAAACTGCCTTTCTCGCAGAACTATGCATTTCTATTGCTCCAGTGGCTTTAACAATAGAAGCGATATTAGCAGCACGAACTCCACTTCCAGGCAAAATAATGATACGGTCATTGGCTTGTTCCACGAGTTGTTGAACCATTGGAATTGCATTGCCTACATTCGGAACCTGCCCGCTTGTTAAAACTCTTTTACATCCAACCTCAATTAATTCTTCTAGACCTTTATATGGATCCTTACAGCGATCGAAAGCCCTGTGAAAACTTATTTCCATATTTCCAGCAGCTTGTACCAAAGCTGCAGTTCTTTTAGTATCGATACTTCCGTCTGCTTTTAATAAACCAATGACAGCCCCTTTAAAACCCAATTGTTTACAAGCCATCAAATCGTTTTGCATTACTTGAAATTCCTTATCAGTATATAAAAAATCTCCTCCTCTAGGACGTATAATAGGGAAGACAGGTTGCTTTGTTAATTGAGATAATAATAATAAACTTCCATAAGAAGGTGTTGTACCACCTTCCATTGGATTCTCACAAAATTCAATCCTATCTGCACCTGCAGCAAGTGCACGTAAAGCTGCTTCGATACTAAAGGCTGCAATTTCAAGCACTATTTTAGACATGTGTTTAGTATATTTTAAAGTTCAATAAAATGAAAATTGTAACCTGTTTAAAATAAATATGCAGCGTTTTGCAAAGTGTTGCCATTCGTATTGTGCACTGAAAAATTAAACCCTTTTTGTAGAGAATAAGCACCCACCATACCTGTTTTATTGATGGCCACAAAACAGACTTGTATGTCTTTGGCTTTATCTTTCTTGATGCGATTCACTTTTTCAACGACCAATTTACATGCTTCTTCTGGACTTTTACCTTGACGCATCCATTCAACCACCGCACTAGCTCCAGCAACACGAATGACATCTTCTCCTTGACCAGTTGCCACCACGGCACCCACTTCATTATCTACATATAATCCTGCACCAATTATTGGTGAATCTCCTACACGACCTCGCATTTTAAAACCAGCTCCACTTGTAGTACAACTGCCGCTCAAATTTCCAAATTGATCCAATGCTACCATACCTATTGTATCATGGTTCCAATTGCCATCTGTTAATTTTTTAGGTGCATTGAATGCAGGATCTAAATAAGCAACAGATTGATTTTTCTCCACATTTATGATAGGTTGATAGTTGGATGTTTTTAACCAGGTTTTATAATTTTCTTTTGCTTGTTTTGATAGGTTACCAGGCTCAAGTATAAATCCATTTGCTAGCGCAAATTGCTGTGCACCGGTACCTACTAAAAATACATGGGGTGATTTTTCCATCACTTTTCTAGCCACTGAAATGGGATGTTTGATACGTTCTAAAAAAGCGACAGACCCACAATTAAATTCGTGATCCATAATGGAGGCATCTAATGTAACAAAACCATCTCTATCTGGATTGGCTTGTAATCCCACACAGCAGTTTAATTCAGATTCAGTCACCATCACACCTTGTTCTACCGCATCTAAAGCGGTGCCCCCATTTTTCAATATCGACCATGCGGCCAAATTTGCTCTCATACCAGCGTCCCAAGTAGATGCGACAATTGGTTGTATTGCACTATTGCTATTGGACCCATTTAACGAGGGTATGAAATTGGGGATCGAAAAACTAGATAGCCCTAATCCACTTAAATTGATAAATTTTCTTCTGTCCATAAATGTCAATGGGTTTAATAAAATGCATTTAAAGATAACTAGTAAGAGGGTATTTTTGTACATTTATACAGAAATATGATGCAAGTATTATTGGAACAATTTGGATGGGAAGATGCGAAAGCAATACCAATACACCAGGGTTTGATCAACCAAACTTTTGTAGTAGAAGCGAAGCAGGGTGATTTTATACTTCAAAATATCAATACGAATGTCTTTAAAGATCCTTGGGCAATTGATCATAATATCAATGCCATTGGAACCTATTTCAGCACCCAGCTTCCTGGACAACTATTTACGCATTTAGTACCCAATAAAATAGGGGAGACATTGGTCAAATGGGAAGGGAAGTACTATCGAGCTTTTCAAAAAATAAAGGGTCAAGCATTTGATGTGCTTTTAAGCGCAGATCAAGCCCAATCTGCCGCAGCACAATTTGGTCAATTTACTGCAAGCTTAGCTGGATTTCCAATAGATCAAATCAAAGATACAATTCCACATTTTCATGATGTAGCATTCAGGTACCATCAATTTGAAACAGCACTCATTCAGGGCAATCCTACTAGAATAGCTGAAGTTAAAAATGAAATAGAGGTGATGAAATCCCATCAGCACTATGTGACAAAATGGTCGTCTTTTGTACAAAGCAAAGAAGCCCATTTAAGGGTCACCCATCATGACACAAAAATCAGTAATGTTTTATTTAAGAACGAAAAAGAGACAATTTGTGTCATCGACCTAGACACCACCATGCCTGGTTATTTTATTAGTGATGTGGGGGATATGTGCCGAACTTATCTATGTCCAGTCAATGAAGAATGTCAGGACTTAAATCAAATTGAAGTGCTAAAAGATCGATGGGTTGCAATTCAAAAAGGGTATTTACAAACAATGGGAGGGTACTTAACCAATTTTGAAAAAGACCATTTTAGCTTTTCTGGCCAATTTATAATCTATATGCAAGCACTCCGTTTCTTGACAGATTACATAATGATGGATCCTTATTATGCCATTACAAGAACCCATCAAAATTTGGATCGTACCAAAAATCAGCTCCAATTATTAGCAAAATTTAATGCAATCATTTAAAAATTAATATTAACTATACTATTTTAACTAATTGTAAATCAAATAGTTAAAATTGATCATCTAAAGCAAAATCCGGCTTTCTATTTTTCCATTTACCGCGTGTAAAATCAGGAATTTCCTGCACTTGTCCGTTTTCGGCAATTGATTTTTCAGACAAAGGTGTTATCGCATACCAAGTTGCTAAATCATATACATCCATCGGGAAGGGAACTGCTCTTTTAATACACTCTAAGAATGCGTTGATGACAAAGAAATCCATTCCACCATGTCCAGCACCAGTGGCATCCGATTCAAAACGCTTCCATAAAGGATGGTCGTGTTGTTTTAGATAGGCTTCAGGGTTTTCCCATTGATGTGCTTTAGGGGAAACGCCTTCAATATAAATATGGCCAGCCGAAAATTGACCTGCATGGAAATCCTGCCATAGACCTTGTGTACCTTGAACACGGAACCCTAAATTATAGGGACGAGGAGAATTGGTGTCATGGGTAAGCAATATAGTCTCTCCATTATACGTTTGTATACTAGTAGTAACAATGTCTCCTAATTTAAAGTTTAATTTCGCATTAGGGTGATTTTCACCACCTTGTGGGTGGTTAATTATATATTTATGTAAACCTCTTGCTTTAGTAGCCACCGAAGAAAGCCTGGTTAATTTATTCCCTCTATTAACATCGATCATCATAGCTACTGGACCTAACCCAT
>JBFYPO010000037.1:0-4125 GCA_041303215.1 Asinibacterium sp.
TACTGCATCTCCTTCCGTAGCGACAGCGATAATCTGTCCTTTTCTTGCTTTAATTTCTTGAATATTAGACACTACTTTTTCGTAGTATAAATCTTTTGTTGCCACAAATACCACTGGTAAATTTTCGTCTACCAATGCTATTGGGCCATGCTTCATTTCTGCAGCTGGATAACCCTCTGCGTGGATGTAAGTAATCTCTTTTAATTTCAATGCACCTTCCAAAGCAATTGGGAAATTATAACCACGACCTAGGTATAAAAAGTCACTTGCACCTTTATATTGCTTGGCTATGGCCTCAATCTTTGTGGTATCTGCTAAAATTTCTTTTACTTTTTCAGGTACAGATGCCAACTCATTTAGTAAGTGTACATAACGTTCTTCTGATATACTTCCTTTGGCTTTTGCAATTTTTAGAGCCATCATGGTTAATACAGCTAGTTGTCCTGTAAATGCTTTTGTACTTGCTACACCAATTTCTGGTCCAGCATGAGTATAAGCGCCCGCATGGCTAAGTCGAGCAATGCTACTTCCTACCGCATTGACTACACCAAATATAAAGGCGCCTTTTTCTTTCGCGCTTTCTAAAGCTACTAAAGTATCCGCTGTTTCACCACTTTGAGAAATTGCAATAATGACATCACCAGGATGAATCACTGGATTACGGTACCTAAATTCAGAAGCATATTCCACTTCTACGGGTATGCGACAAAGTTCTTCTATCATATACTCTGCTACTAATCCGGCATGCCAACTTGTACCACAAGCAACAATCATGATTCTAGATGCTTTGGTTAAAGCTTCTAAATGATTGTCTACACCTGCCATGATGATTTGTTGTTGCTCATGTAATAATCTTCCTCTTAAACAATCAAAAATAGTGGCAGGCTGTTCAAATATTTCTTTTAACATAAAATGGTCGTAACCGCCTTTTTCAATGGCAGCTAATTCCATATCTAATTTTTGAATAAAGGGGGTTTGCTTTTCATTCCCTAAATTTTTCAAAATCAATTCATCCTTCTTTACAATTGCTATCTCATAATCATTGACATATACTACTTCTTTAGTGTATTCAATAATAGGAGAGGCGTCACTCGCTAAAAAGTGTTCATCCTTTCCAATGCCTATTACCAATGGGCTTCCTTTGCGCGCTGCAATAATTGTTTCCGGATCTTCTTGGTCAATCAATAGAATACAATAGGCGCCTACAATTCTTTTTAAGGCAATGCGCAATGCTTCTTCTAGACTACTGTTATTATTGTCTTGAATATCTTGAATAAAATTTAATAATACTTCGGTATCGGTATCGCTTTTGAAAGTATAGCCTTTAGAAAGTAATTCAGTTTTAATTTGCGTATAGTTTTCAATGATCCCATTGTGCAACATGGCTAAACGGCCATTGTTAGACAAGTGAGGATGTGCATTACGATCTGAGGGCTCACCATGGGTAGCCCATCGGGTATGACCAATTGCAATATGGCTATGTAAGTTTTTACCTACGACTGACTCTTCAAGTTCAGCTACTTTGCCTTTCTTTTTATGCACCTGTAATCCGCCTTCTTGAATAATGGCCACCCCTGTACTATCGTAACCGCGGTATTCTAATCTTTTTAAACCTTTTATAACGACTGGATATGCTTCTCTATTTCCAATATAACCTACAATTCCACACATATTTTGATGATTTGAACTTTATTCAATAATTTAAACAAAAATAAACATTAATTTTTTAATGCATGCATCCTACTACTGTTTTTGACACCCATTCAACTTTGATTTTAGAAAACGAACGCGTGTTAATGCGCCCTTTGTTGCAAGAAGATGCGGTTTTACTAGCGCCATACGTAGAAAACGAACCAAGTCTTTGGAAATATGCTTTGACACCCATCAACACCACAGCTGATCTGTCACAATATATACAAGCTGCTCTAGAAGCAAAGCAAGCAGGCACTGCGTATCCATTTATTGTCTTTGATAAATTGCATCATAAGTTTGTAGGAAGTACAAGGTTCTATGACCTTCAATTACAATTTAAAACCACTCAACTTGGGTATACTTGGTATAGCGAAAGCACTTGGGGTACTGGTTTGAATGAACATTGTAAGTTTTTGCTTTTAAATTTTGCATTTGAAACAATTGGGTTGGAGCGTGTAGAGTTTCGTGCAGACAATAGAAATAAAAGAAGCATTGCTGCGATGCAAAAAATTGGGTGTACTGTAGAAGGTATTTTACGCAATCATTTACCTACCAGTGATGGTTCAAGACGTGACTCTATTGTATTAAGTATACTCAAAGAAGAATGGCCTCTCGTTAAAGAAGGGTTCCTTGCAAGAATAAAAAAGCTAGACCAAAGTAAATAAGGATAGCTGTTACGTCGACTAAAGTTGCAACGAATGGAGCGGATGAAACAGCTGGATCGGCACCTAGTCTTTTTAAAACAATAGGTAACATAGAGCCAGTAATCGTTCCCCAAATCACCACACCAACCAAAGTTAAACCAATGGTGTTCGCGATCATGATCCAATGTTCGCCATAAAAACCTGGAGAGATATAATGCCATACCATTACGCGCATGAATCCTATTATACCTAAGACAATACCAAGTAAAAGTCCACTGATAATTTCTCTTCTCAAAATTTTCCACCAATCTTCTATTGTTATTTCACCAACAGACATGGCTTGAATAATCAGGGTAGAAGCTTGTGAACCAGTGTTGCCTCCACTAGATAAGATCAAGGGGATGAAAGTAGTCAGTACAATAACTTTTGCAATCTCTCCTTCAAAATAACCCATGGCAGTTGCCGTCAGCATCTCGCCTAAGAATAAAACGACCAGCCAAGTAATACGTTTCTTAAATAATTTAAAAATGGAGATATCTAAATAAGGTTCATTCAATGCTTCCGTACCTCCCATCTTTTGCATATCCTCACTGAACTCCTCATTCGTTACCCACAAGATATCGTCAATAGTTACAATGCCCAGCAATACATCATTGTCATCCACTACTGGAATCGCCACACGGTTATTCATTTTAAATACCTGACTAGCGTGCTCTTGGTCGTCATATACATTCAATGCAACATAACGGCCGTCAATAATGTCTTTAATAATATCATCTGGCTTAGCCAATAATAAATCCCTGATTCGGATGTCATCTACCAAACAACCCAATTCGTCAATGATATAAATAACGTCGATCGTTTCAGAATTTTTACCATACTTCCTGATATTGTCTAAAACCTGAGCCACCGTATAATGTGGAAATACATACACATAGTCTGGGGTCATCAAACGACCCACAGAATCTTCGGGATAACCCAAAAGAGAAAGTGTAATCTTACGTTCCTCAGGATCTAATAATTTTATTAAATCTCGGATCGCTGCTTTTGGTAATTCTTCTAAGAAGTCAGTACGGTCATCTGGAGGTAATTCATTCAAGATTTTTGCTGTCTTTCGAGCAGGCAATTCCTTAATGATATCTTTTTGTTGGTTGATGTCCAATAATTTGAAGACGCTAACGGCTCTGTGTACCGTCATCGTATCAATAATCAAGCCCTCTTTTTCTGGAAATTCATTGACCAATTCCACCACATCACTGATGTTTTGTTCGTCTAAAAATTCCTTTAAAAGCTGCTTGTCTTCTCTAGAGAGGATCTCTAAGAAAACTTCTGATAATATGATTTCATCTTCTAATTCTGCAGACATGGCTGCAATTTACGAAAATCATACTAGGATATGTTAACTTTATGTGATGATATTGCCAATTTTATACATAATGGACACGCCGCTTCGTGGTAGAGGGGTTTTTACGACCGAACCCATTGAGGAAGGAACGACCATTGAAATTGCGCCAGTGATTGTTTTAAATGAAGTGGATAGGGCAAAAGTAGATGCCACTTTATTGCATGATTATATTTTTGAATGGGGTCAAGACGAGCGTCAAGCGGCAGTAGCTTTAGGCTATGTTTCTATTTATAACCATAGTGTGGATGCCAATTGTAGGTATACGATGGACTTTGACCATCATACAATTCAAATTCAAACCAAACGTGCTATTGCAGCAGACGAGGAATTGTTCATTAATTACAATGGAGATGGTGTAGTGGACAAATCGGTTTGGTTTGAAGC
>JBFYPO010000038.1:0-28086 GCA_041303215.1 Asinibacterium sp.
GTTTTATAACCTGCTTCTTGAAAGATAGATGCTAGCATATGACTTGTAGAACCTTTCCCATTTGTACCAGCTACATGAATTGTTTTAATTTTTTTTTCGGGATGTCCTAGATGGGCACAAATTGCCAAGGTATTATCTAGGTTCGGTTTGATTGCGGCTGCACCAATCCTACTAAAAAGAGGTAGTCTAGTATATAGATAGTCAATCGTTTCTTGATAGCGCATACTTTATAGTTCGCTTATTGTACGTCGAATTTAAATTTCACAGTTACAGTGGAGCTATGGTCAGCTGTATTAAAACTAATTTTTGTCAGGTATTCAACAATGGCTTTTTTGTATTTAGAGTCATTGGAAGAAGATCCTTTAGCAATTTGAATAAAACGACCAACACCTCTAGGATTCACTTCAATCACTGCATAAATAGTGGCAGGAGGGACATCGCCATTAAAGGAGTAGGCTTTCGTAACATTGCGATCTCCTTTGGTCACAAAAGGGCCACCTGATCCTGTATAAGATTTACCATTGATAGAACCGTTTGCAACGCCTTGGTCACCTTTGCCACCAGCAATGCCTTGATCTTTCACATTGTTATAGCTATCCTGATTATTGCCCCCAGTACCATTACCTCCAGCATATTTACCCATTAATGCTTTTGGTTTTGCAGGGAGGGGCACAGGATTATTTTTTAAACTCGATTTTGCAGTGCCAGATTTTACTGCTTCGTCATTTGCATCTCCATTCACTGTATTTATTTTGGAGGAGGCTGTTGCAGTGGCCCTTGTCTTTGGCGCAGTGGTTCCTTGCGTTGGAGCTGGCGTTTCTTTAGACATTGGAGGCACTTCGCCTGCGCCCGTGTTACTGTTGCCTAAATTGACTTCCATATATGCTGGAAGCGGCGGGATGATTGTTGGAGCAGGTTCCTGCCATTTTAAAACAAAAAAAACTAAGGACAGCGCAAGACAGATAAGTCCGGTAAATACGCCAGCTTTAATATTCTTTTCTTGTTCAAAATTCAATTGCATGGTTTAAAATTAGTGCAAAAAAACATCATAACCCAATCTTAACAAAGTGGCAACAATGACAAATAGAAATATTTTACGAATAAACTGGTTGCCTTTTTTTAAAGCCATTTTGGATCCTAAAATTCCACCAGCGGCATTGCATACAGACATGGGGATGGCCACTGGCCATAACACCACACCTTTGCCGATAAACAAAATTAAGGATCCAAGGTTGGTAGAGAGGTTTACAATTTTTGCATGTGCACTTGCATTCAGGAAATCATACCCTAAAATGGCAATAAATGCCAAGACAAATAAGCTGCCCCCGCCAGGGCCAATAAATCCATCATAAAAGCCAATCACTAGACAGATTAAAATGCCTTTGATGACTGGGTATTTAATCTGATCTTTCTGCACTACTTGTCCA
This sequence comes from Asinibacterium sp., assembly GCA_041303215.1. Lineage (GTDB taxonomy): Bacteria > Bacteroidota > Bacteroidia > Chitinophagales > Chitinophagaceae > Sediminibacterium. The sequence goes on from JBFYPO010000038.1 coordinate 1,428, forward strand.
AAGTCTTTTTTTGTAAATGTATAAATTGCCATCGCCAATAAAACAAAGAAGATAACAGGTTTCATAAATTGATTGCTCATTCTTGTAAGCAATAAGGAGCCTGAAAATGCAGCTGAAAATGCAATACTTGTAAAAAGGAGGATACGAAGTATAGGAATCTTCACTTTTTGCAAGTATTGGTAAGTAGCGAAACAAGTGCCAAAAAAGGAAGGCACTTTAAGGGTGCCAATCACAGTAGATACCGCTTGAGTAGGCATTAAAATTAATCCTGCAGGTACTTGAATTAATCCTCCTCCGCCTACAACAGCATCTACATATCCTGCTAAAAATGCAATCAAACAAAGAAGTACAATGGTGCTAATTTCCATCTTTAATTTTTGAAGGCCATGTGTTGATCACGATTCCTGATACAATGATCACGCCACTAATGATTTGAAAAATGGTGAATTGTTCTTTAAGAATAAACAATGCTTCAATGGAACTCAAAAAGGGAATCAATGTGCCAAACAAAGCTGTTTTTGCAGCGCCTAAACGATGGATAGCCATATTCCATAATAAATAAGCAATAGTTGAATTACCAATGCCTATATATAAAACCACAATTAAGAGTTCCTTGCTAAAATGGACAGGTTGTACATAGGTCATTTCATACATTGCAAAGGGAAAAAGCAATAAGGTGCCTATTCCAAATAATACGAGTAAAAAACTGTTATTAGAAACACCAATGGGTTTCTTTCTAACAAATACATTGTAAGTACCAAAACAACAACCTGCGCCAATCATCCATAAGTCACCTGTAGCAAATTTAAAATGCAATAAGGTATTGAAATCTCCTTTACTCAATAACACAATGATACCAATCACGCCCAACCCAATTCCTGCAATACTTTTCCAATGTAATTTTTCTTGGACTACCCAAGCAGCTAATAAAGTAGCTACAATAGGATGGATGATGGAGCCGTAAAGTGCCATATTGATAGCAGTGGTACTATGACCCGCTTGATAAATCATGGTATTATAAACTGCTACACCTACAAGTGCCATCCAAAAAAAGTAACTGAAGTGTTGAGTGAAAACTTGTTTTTCTTTTTTAAAATTTTTGTACGCAAATGGCAACATGGTCAATGTAGCAATTGTCCATCTAAAAAAGGCCAAACTGATGGGGCCTGCCAATTGAATGGAGTACCTGGATGCAATAAAATTGCCCGACCAAATAACACATGCAATGATGGCTAAAAGGGTACCTATCTGGACTTGTTTGTTGTAATGTCTTTTCAAAAATTATATTTTCAGTTTCACAATATCAGCTACACTATTACTTTTAATGCCTTATTTTGAATTAATGATGTGCAAATGCGGTACTATAATCTCCTTTAATACGTTCTATCGGAGGATTGTAATAGCCGAATTTTAAATCAGGGAATTCTTCTCTGATTAACTCCATCATTTGTTTTACACCCATAATTTCACCTGGTTCTGTCACCCCAATTTTACCTAAATACCAATCAGGATCTATATTAAAATTACGCCATTGAATCATTTTTAATCCTGTGGACTTAATTAATTTTCTTAGTGCTTCATATTCAGCTACCGTGTCAGTCATGCCTGGAAAAACAAAATAATTAATGCTTGTCCATTTGCCAGCAGCTGACATTACGCGGATACTTTCAACAATATCTTCGAATGTATAATTGTTGGGTCTATAATAAGCATTGTAGATGTCTGGTCTTGCAGAGTTGGTACTCACGCGTAAACTATCTAATCCAACTTCTGCCAACGCAGCAACTGCTTTTGGATTAGAACCGTTAGAATTAATATTGATACTGCCTTTATCGGTATGTTTTCTGATTTCAATAATCGCTTCCTTAATGGTCTCCCACATCAGCAAAGGTTCTCCTTCACAGCCTTGCCCAAAACTTACAATAGGGAATGGCGCAGTCATCAAATGAGGTACTGTATATTCGACTACTTCTGCTGCGGTTGGTTTAAAAGACAAACGTTCTTGGTTTGAAACTATCTCTTCTTCAATCGGTTGGAAGGATATACATCCAATACAATTGGCATTACATGCAGGTGAAATTGGGATTGGACATTCCCATCTGCCCATGGCAAAATTTCTTGCAGCTGGACAATGATAGGTCATACAACAATTTTGCATTAGGTGTTGAACCAATCTATTTTCACTATAAGTTTTTAAAAGATGATCAGCACCTAATTCAATCGTTGGTTGATCATACCCTTCGCAATCCTGACGGATATCTTGTTCAATCCTGACAGCTGGGACATAATTCACGCCATCCAGCCATCCCACCGCAGTATAACAAAACAAAGGCAATAAGGGTGCATCTGGTAAAGATTCATAAGCTGCAATATACAATCCTGTATGTGCTGGAGGAATAAAAGCAGCTACAGCCCATCCTTTTTCACAAAGACGCATTTCGCCTGTTTCAACATCGATTCCAATACCTCTTCTGCCTGGCAATTCGTATAAACTACCGCCTTCTGGTAATGGAATCCAATCTTCCTCTGGTATTGGATAGGCGTCCCAGCCTGCTCTTCCAACCACATAAAGTGTTTCGTCTTCAAAAATATTCCCTTCTCCGTCAGAATATAATAAATAAGGTGATTCAGTTAATGCCATAATTAGTTTGTTTTAGCTAATTGTGCTGCACAAAAAGCATTGAATTCGTTTTTAATGTTTTCAGTCACGGGCTCATTGATCTGTTTTTGGATCAATTTATTGTTCTTAAAATCAACTGTAATATAATCGTCTTTAATTAACATATTATTGATTTCTGCCCAAGGGTAAAACTTTTTAGGGAAAGTGTTGATTAGCATCCCCGCAGGATCTACCGCAATTTCATAAGGAAACTTTACTTGGCGCTCAAATAAAGCAGCAATCAAAAAAATACCGGCAATAAGCAACGCATTTGGGAGTAAAAACCATCCCCAGGAAGCAAATAATAAGCCTAGTCGATAATAGGGTACCCCGCCCTTAATGCCTTGGTACACACAAAAAATCCACCAACTTGCCACCGAAGTCATGATGGCTATTAGTAAAAATGGCTTTGGATAAAGGCCAGCATACAAGGCATAGGATAGTGCCATTAAGGTAATCAATAACATGAACTGGCTAATTCGGTCTACGTTCTTAAAATCGGGGCTTTTGCATACAATAATATAATCAAAAAGGCGCATAGTGTTAGTTTATGAGATACGTAAAATTTGATGCAATTTAAGACCATTTGTTTAACTTTGCGGTATGAAGAAAACACATCTTATTTTATTAGTCTTAATTGCCGCTGCAATTGTAGTGTTAATAAGCTATACAGGGGATTTGAGTAGTTACGAAACAGTAGCTTCTGCAAAGCAAAAAGAGGGCAAATATGTGAATTTGATTGTTAAAATGGACAAAACTGTTCCGGTACAGTACGATCCAGTGAAAGACCCTAATTTATTAAAGTTTAATGTGGAAGATAGTGTAGGGGGTAAAATTGCGGTAGTCTATCGTAATGCCATGCCCACGGATATGGAAAAATCTGAGCGTTTGGTGTTAAAAGGACGTGTTCAGGGAGATGCATTTGAATGCAGTTCTATCGTCATGAAATGTCCTTCCAAATACAAGGACAATCCAGATGCAATGAAAGAGCAACCGGTAACTATTACCAACTAATCAAAATTACAACATGCAGCCAACTCAGTTTATTGGGGAACATCTTTTACCCGGTCAAATAGGTTATTTTTTATCGATACTTTCTTTGGTCGCTTCTTTAGTGGCTACTTTTTCATTTGCAAAAGCATTTTATGCAAAAGAGCTTGTGGTAGAGTCTAGTTGGAAAAAATTAGCAAGGACTGCATTTGTGATAGAAGCTTTAACGGTTATTGGAAGTTTTGTAGTCTTGTTTTATGTGATCTACAATCATTTGTTTGAATATAAATATGCTTATACGCATAGTGATAAGAATTTGCCTTTCGAATATTTATTAGCTTGTTTTTGGGAAGGGCAAGAAGGAAGTTTTTTATTGTGGAGTTTCTGGCATGCAGTATTAGGATTAATTTTAATCAAGAAGGCCAAAGCGCAGGAAGCAGGGGTGATGATGGTGATTAGTTTTGCACAGGTGATGCTTGCGACAATGGTAATTGGTCTGTATGTATTTGATTTGAAAATTGGTTCTAGTCCATTTATTTTATTAAGACAAGAAATGACATGGCCAATTTTATCTAGACCAGATTATGTACAATTATTAAAAGATGGCACTGGATTAAATACCTTATTACAGAATTATTGGATGGTGATTCATCCGCCCATTTTATTTTTGGGATTTGCCTCTACGATCGTTCCTTTTGGTTATGCAGTAGCAGGATTATTAAAAAAAGAGCATGATTGGGTAAAGCCAGCTTTGCCTTGGGCTAATTTTTCTGCTGGTATATTGGGATTAGGAATCATGATGGGTGCAGCTTGGGCCTATGAGAGTTTGACCTTTGGTGGGTATTGGGCATGGGATCCAGTAGAGAATGCATCATTGGTACCTTGGTTGACCTTGGTGGCAGGTATCCACACTGCCATGATTTATAACAAAACAGGAGCAAGCTTAAAAGCTACTTATTTATTCATTGGAATAAGTTTTTTATTAATAGTGTATTCTACTTTTTTAACTCGAAGTGGGATCCTAGGGGATACGTCGGTACATGCCTTTACTGATTTAGGCATGAATGGACAATTGTTATTCTTCTTATTTATTTTCGTGATTCCTTTCTTTGTCTTGTATTTTGTGCGTTACAAAAATATGCAAGAGCCAATCAAGGAAGATGCGATTGATAGTAGAGAATTTTGGATGTTGATTGGTTCTTTGGTACTAGTGCTATCTGCCATCGTGATTATACTTAAGACCTCTACGCCTGTTTTTAATAAAATATTTGGCACTCAAATTGCACCACCAGAAGATCCAGAATTTGCACACAATCAAGTACAAATTTTTGTGGCAATTATCATTGGCTCCTTAACAGCCGTAGGACAGTTCTTGAAATTTAAGACAACCCCAATGGCTTATTTTAAAAAGCAATTAATTTGGCCTTTAATCATTACAGCGATTATTAGTACGTTGATTTTTGTTTTTGTTGGTGTGGCATATGACGATAAAGGGGTAGGATTCTTAGGTGCTATTTACATTGCTATTGTTGCATCTGTGTTTGCCATCGTAGGTAATATAAGTTATTGGTCTGTGGTATTGAAAGGAAAGTTAAAATCAGCGAGTGCATCTGTGGGACATATTGGATTTGGATTGGTATTGGCAGGTATATTTATTTCTTCAGCGAATAAAACAACCTTAAGTTATAATACTACAGGGATCAGTCCTTTAAAAATGGATACTACGCAAAAAAACAATCCAGTAGGTGACCCAAGAGAGAACTTAACCTTATTTGAAACTATTGAAACGGATATGGGTAAGTACAATGTGACTTACTTAAGAGATACTTTTGATAATTTAGGTAAAAGGTATTTTGAATTAGGTTTCAAAGAAAAGAAAACAGGCGAAACTTTTATGTTGTATCCTGATGTCTTAAAAAACAACAAAGGCATGGAAGGATTTTCTGCGAATCCAGCTTCTAAGCATTATTTGCATAAAGACATCTTTGTGTATGTGACTTCTTTTCAAGACCACACAGAAGAAGATACCACCCGTTTCACTCCCAATCAAATTGCTGTAGGAGATTCCATTTTTTATAGCAATGGCTATATCAAGTTGGAAAAAGTGAATGTAAATCCTCCTGGTGATCGAGCAGCCGGCGTCAATGAATTAAGGTTGCAGTTGAATGTGGTGTCTAAAGAGGGTTTAAAATATGTGGCTGAGCCAGGTATATTATTAGAAGGATTAAACCTGACTTCAAAAGTGGATACAGTAAAAGCACAAAATTTAGTACTTAGTTTTAATAAAGTAATAGACCAAGAAAAAGGTATTTTAGAGATAGGGGTGAAGGAGTCATCGGCCTTAACAAATCTTATCACTTTAAAAGTATATGAATTCCCAGGTATCAATTTATTATGGTTAGGGGTCATCGTGACGACCATTGGATTTATGATGGGTGCCTATTATCGTTTTAAAAAATAGGGTTACTTTTTGTATTTTAGGGTATCAAATTATATGAGAATCGCTTATTTCATACTCTTGTGCTTATTGACAACTAGTTTGCCCAAGCAGCTTTTTGCTCAATCGAGTCAGTATGATACCATCAGGGTTGAAGCTTTTATCACGCCCGAGGGAGATACCATACCACAATCTTGGCTGCCTACCGTGATGGTATCCGCCGTTCAAACAAGGGAATTAAGGAACTATTGGAACAATTGGACAAGATTGCGTAACGCAGTCTATGTCACTTATCCCTATGCTATTACAGCAAGTAAAGTCATACGTTCTGTCAATGCCCAGTTGGCTAACGTGCAGGATGAGAAAGTAAGAAAACAGATTATTAAATCAAGAGAGAAAGAATTGAAAAGAGATTTTGCTGATAAAGTAACCAATTTGTCTGTTTACCAAGGGAAAGTGTTAATGAAGTTAATTAACAGAGAAACAGGGAATAACTGTTATCAATTAATCAAAGAATATAAAGGGGGCTTAAATGCAGGTATTTGGCAAACGGTCGCTTTTGTTTTTGGGAGCAGTTTAAAACAACCCTATCATCCTAAAGGGGATGATGTTGAAATTGAAAAATTAGTACTAGAAGTTCAGAAAATATATGGTGCAAAGGGCTAGCCAGCCGATCTAAATTGGGGTAGGTTTTTGGGACAGGTTTTTGTACCTTTACCCGAATAGAACCGATCTTATGAGCGAAGAAAAAAGTTTAAATTTTATTGAAGAAATTATTTCCCAAGACCTAGCTGCTGGGAAGCATAAAAGTATATTAACTAGATTCCCACCAGAACCTAACGGATATTTACATATAGGACATGCAAAAAGCATTTGTTTGAATTTTGGATTAGCTGAAACATTTGGGGGTGCAACGAATTTAAGGTTCGATGATACTAACCCAGTGACAGAAGATACAGAATATGTAGAAAGCATTAAAGCCGATTTAAAATGGTTAGGATTCAATTGGATTAAAGAATGTTATGCCTCAGATTATTTTGATCAATTGTATGCTTTTGCGGTGCAATTAATTGAAAAAGGTTTGGCTTATGTAGACGATAGTACTGCAGAAGAAATTGCACAACAAAAAGGAACACCTACTGTGCCTGGTACAGGCAATGCTTTTAGAAATAGAAGTATTCAAGAGAATTTAGAATTATTTGCTGCAATGAAAGCAGGAAAATTCAATGATGGCGAAAAGGTATTGCGTGCTAAGATAGATTTAGCAAGTCCCAATATGCACATGCGTGACCCGCTTTTGTATAGAATCAAAAAAGCACATCATCACCGTACAGGTGACCAATGGTGTATCTATCCAATGTATGATTTTGCACATGGACAAAGTGATTCCATCGAAAATATTACCCATTCTGTTTGTACGCTAGAATTCATACCTCACCGTGCACTATATGATTGGTGTATTGAGCAATTAGGTATTTTCCCTTCTCATCAATATGAGTTTGCACGTTTAAATATGACCTATACTGTCATGAGTAAACGTAAATTATTACAGTTGGTGCAAGAAGGTCATGTTCAAAGCTGGGATGACCCCAGAATGCCTACTATTAGTGGTATGCGCAGGAGAGGCTATACTGCAGAAAGTATAAGAGATTTTTGTGATCGCATAGGCATTGCAAAAAGAGAAAATATTATTGATTTTAGTTTATTAGAGTTCTGTGTGCGTGAACATTTAAATAAAATTGCACAAAGAAGAATGGTAGTGACTGATCCAATTAAATTGGTTATTACAAACTACGAGCAAGAAGAAGAATTATTACACTCAGAAAATAATCCAGAAGATCCAAATGGAGGAACAAGACCTGTGCCTTTCAGTAAAGAATTGTGGATACAGGCAGACGACTTTATGGAAGAGCCAACTAAAAAATATTTTAGATTAGGGCCAGGCTTATCCGTTCGTTTAAAGAGTGCTTATATTATTGAATGTGATAGGTTTGACAAAGATGCCGATGGAAAAGTAACCACCGTGTATGCTAGATATTTTCCTAATTCTAAATCAGGATCGGATACTTCAGGTATTCATGTAAAAGGAACATTGCATTGGGTGAGTGCAAAACACGCTATCCCGGTTGAATTGAATGAATATGATCGCTTATTCAATGTAGAAGATCCAAGTAGTGCAGAAGGGGATTTTAAATCTTATATCAATCCTCATTCATTGAACAGAGTGACGATTGCATGGGGTGAACCAGCCTTATTGAATGATGCTTTAGAAGATCGTTTTCAATTCTTAAGAAAAGGTTATTTCTACCAAGATACAACTAGTACCAATGACAAATTGGTGTTCAACCGTACAGTAACCCTTAAAGATACTTGGGCTAAAGAGCAAAAAAAATAATTAAATAGCGCGCTACTATGGTACTGAACTTGGAACAATTTAAAAGCCATTGGGCACAAACTTTTCCAGGCAAGTCCATACATAACACACATTTTATTATTGCGGTCAGTGGTGGTGTAGATAGTATTGTCCTAGCCACCTTAATGCAACAGATAGGAGCTCAATGTACCATTGCGCATGCTAATTTTCAATTAAGAGGGGAAGAAAGCAATAGAGATGAGTCGTTTGTAATGCAGTTTGCTGCACAATTGAATATGCCTTTTAAAACAAAGCGATTTGAAACCTTACAATTTGCTGACCAATATAAAATGGGCATACAGCAAGCTGCTAGGGAAATCCGTTATGCATGGTTTGAGTCTTTGGTGAAAGAATTGAATGTAAGTGCAAATACTAATTTGGTCTTGTTAACCGCGCATCATGCAGATGACCAGGTAGAAACTGTTTTAATGCAGTTCTTTAGAGGCACTGGATTGAATGGGCTTACTGGCATACCAGCAATCAGAACACATCAACAAGACACTCAAACAACAGATCATATCAATTTAATTAGGCCTTTATTGCCTTTTACTAAAGCATGTATAAAAGATTTTGCAAAAGCAAATGGGTTGAATTTCGTAGAAGATAGTTCTAACGATAAAAATGATTACACGAGAAATTTAATTCGGAACCAGTTGATTCCACAAATGGAGACCGTTTATCCAAACCTGAGTAAGCAGGTAGTAGATACCATTTCTAGACTACAAGAAGCAAATGCCATCGTCACATCTACTGTAGCTGCTTTTTGGAAAAAAAATATTCGCTATCCCAAAGGAATCCTGAGCATAGATGTATCAACCTGGAAAAAAATAAATGGCAATTCGACGTATATATGGGGTTTGATAAAAGCTTACGGTTTTAAGTCCACACAATTACCTGAGGTTATGAAAATAGCCACTGCAAGTAAAGGTGCTTTTATTGCTTCTAAGTCACATCGCATCTTGTTATGGGATCAAGTGATACAAATAGTACCCTTACAAGAGGATAAAGTGTATGCATTAGTTGATAAAGAACTAATCAGTATAGACACGCATTTTGGAAAATTCCAATTTGAATGGATCGAATCAATGGAAGTTTTAAAAATAGATACAAATCCAGCTATTGCTTATTTAGATGCAGCTCAATTAAGTTGGCCATTATTGAATCGATCTTGGGTTGCGACGGATTATTTTTATCCTCTTGGAATGCGTAAGAAAAAGAAGCTCAATCATTTTTTGGGTAGTATGAAATTGAGTCCTGCCATTAAAGCAAAAATAACGGTGCTATGTTCAGGGGAAAGAATCGCCTGGGTAGTTGGTCAACGTATAGATGACCGTTTTAAAATTACGCCGCAGACCAAAGCAGTATTAAAAATTACATTCCTAAGTAAAGCCTAATCTGTTCTATAAAGCTGGCCACCACGTTGAATTGTGCAATGAAGTATGCAGCCACAATCAAGAATACTACGCCATATAAGGATCCCCATAAATGTGCGCTATGATTAATCCCGCCATGACCTTGTTTAGCTAAATAAGCGGTAATGCCTAAATAGATGGGGCCAAAAATAAATCCAGGAATAATAGGAGGTATAATAAAGAATCCGATTTGAATGGTGGGCATTAAAAAAATGCCTGCAAATACGATTGCAGATACAGCACCTGAAGCACCTAAACTATTGTAATTGTAACGGTCTTTTTGTTCAAGATAAGTAGGGATCAAGCAAACGAATAAGGCAGATAAGTATAAAAATAAATAAAGGACCTTCCCATTACTTCCGAATATCATATGAAAATATTGCTCTACATAATCTCCGAACATATAAAAGGAGAACATATTAAAAGCTAAATGCATGAAATCTGCGTGTATAAAACCTGAACTAATAAATCGGTACCATTCATTGTGCCTGCTCACCGTATGTGGGTGAAAAATGAATTTATCCATAAATGCTGCATTGTAGAATGCAATGATAGAAATGACAACAGTGATGACAGTGATATATAAAGTGATGCTCATTATTCGTGGTGGTATTTTTCGTTAGCTAAGATACTACATGCGCGGTAGATTTGTTCAGCTAGTATCAATCGAACCAGCATATGCGGGAAGACTAATTCGGAAATACTCCAGGTGAAATTGGCCCTTTGTTGAATGTTTTCATCCACACCATAGGCACCTCCGATTAAGAAAATGATTTTTTGTGCACTTTGATTGGCTTTTTGTTGGATCAGATTGGCTAAGCCAGGGGAGCTCAACATTTTACCTTTCTCATCTAATAGGATCAATATATCAGTAGCAGTAATCGCTTTTAAGATACTAGCTGCTTCTGCTTTTTTGATTTGATTGGGCTCATTTAATTTGGATGGAGGGATCAATTGCCAGTCGATAGGGTAGTAATGACCAATTCTTTTGGTGAATTGATCCACGCCTTCTTTGATATATGATTCGTTGGCTTTGCCAACGGAATAAATGGAGAGTTTCAATTAATTCAATTTAGGTTTAAAATTAGTGGAATTTGAGTATAAAACGGATGGAGGATTGCTCCCTTTGGTCGCATCCTCTTCGCAGTTGCCTTACTCAAAGCCCTTTAAAAACATCAGTGCCTGATGTTTTTGCTTTTTTGTGTCTATCCGCAAAATCAAGCAAGCTTGTTTCGCGTCCATACACAAAAAAGCCCACGCTGTTCGCGCGGGCTTTGTGACCCCGTCAGGATTCAAACCTGAAACCTTTTGATCCGTAGTCAAATACTCTATTCAGTTGAGCTACGGGGCCATTCCACTTACTAACCCAGGTCAATAAGGGGTGCAAATATACCTCAAATAACCATTTTACCAAAGGAAAAGGGTAAATAATACGCTAAAAATCATCAAATTATTAATAATGCCAGCGGACAAAGGCTTCCATTGCCGCATATTTGGTTAAACCAAGGTTGGCGTACAAATTAGCGGTGTTGGCGTTTCTAATTTCTGCTCTTTGCCAGAATTCTCTTGAATCTGTACCTTGGAAAGGCACACCGTCTTTTTGAGACTGGTGGATAAAGATGCCAAAACGCTTTTTCAATACTTGGTCGGGACTCATTGGCACGGCCATTTCAATTTCAGAAATATCCCATTCCTGCCAAGCACCTTTGTACAACCATACCCAACAATCTTTCACCCAAGTATCTCCAGCAGCTTTTAGTCGGCGTAAACTTTCAAATACAACTTCTAAACAAACTTTATGGGTGCCATGTGGATCTGCTAAATCTCCAGCGCAATACACTTGGTGTGGTTGAATTTTACGTAACAAAGCCATCGTGATTTCAATATCAGATTCACTCATTGGTTTTTTATCGATCATACCTGTTTCGTAAAATGGCAGGTTCATGAAATGATAATTGTCTTCTGCGATACCAACATACCTACAAGTGGCTTTAGCTTCGCATCTTCTTATTAAACCTTTGATGGCTCTAATTTCTGTACTGTCTAAATCATTGGTTGTTTTGCTTGCTAAATAAGCGCGCGCATTGGTTAAAATTTCCTGACTTTTTTTATTATCAATGCCAAATAAATCTTCAAAGCCCACAGCGAAATCTAAAAATCTTGTTACAAATTCGTCGGTCACAGCAATATTACCGCTGGTTTGGTAAGCAACATGTACATCATGTCCTTGATCATGTAAACGCATGAAAGTACCACCCATACTAATAATATCGTCGTCTGGATGAGGAGAGAAGATCAATACTTTTTTACGATGTGGTTCACTTCGTTCTGGGTGTGCAGGTATGACAGCGTTGGGTTTGCCACCTGGCCATCCAGTGATGGAATCACGCAACATATAAAATACTTGTAAATTGATATCGTACACAGATTCCTTTAATACCAATAAATCAGACAAGCTATTTTCTTTATAATCATCTGCCGTTAAACTCAGTACTGTTTTTTCTAATTTTAAAGCCAAACCAATTACTGCTTTCTTAATCATTTGCGGTGTCCAATCATTCGATCCGGTTAACCAAGGTGATTTATTTCTTGTTAGTTCAGTAGCAGCTAATTCGTCAATTACAAAAGTACAATCATCATGATTTTGTAACACACTTGCAGGTATTTGTTCAGTTACATCTCCTTCCACTGCTTTAGCAACGATGCTAGCTTTGTTACCCCATGCAAGTAAAACGATCTTCTTTGCTTTCATGATACTGCTAATACCTACTGTAATAGCTAGTTTCGGCACCTTATTCAAGTCATGCCATTCATACACATTGGCCATTCTAGTCAACTGGTCTAAATGGATCACTCTAGTTTTTGAATGAAAGCTAGAACCTGGTTCATTAAAACCAATATGTCCATTTTTACCAATGCCTAAAATTTGCAAATCAATGCCGCCCAATTTTTCAATGGTTTGTTCGTATGCAACACATTTTTCTTTTAATTCTTCTTGGCTCCATTCAGCATTAGGTAAATGAATATTTTTAGGATCAATATCTACAAGGTCAAATAAATGACGGTGCATAAAGCTCCAATAACTTTGATAAGCAGCTCTAGGGATAGGGTAGTATTCGTCTAGATTGACTGTAATTACATTTTTAAAACTTAATCCTTCTTCTTTATGAAGTCGCACTAATTCTTTATACAATAAAATAGGGGTAGCACCTGTTGCCATACCTAACACGCAAGGCAATCCAGCTGCTTGTTTTTCTTTAATTAACTTGGCAATTTGTGCAGCAACAACATTAGATCCACTGGCTACATCTTTATAAATTTTTACTGGAATTTTTTCAAATGATTCAAGCATGGTTGTCTATTATAAATTGAATATTAAAGTTATAAAAAAGGCCTCAATATTGAGGCCTTTAATTTTAATCAACTTTGTTAATTTTAATCATATTGGTAGGTAAGTGTAATTTGATGGGGGTACTACCTGTGTTCACTACAATATCCCCAGTATTTACAAAACCTCTTTCTTTTAATAATTGAATTTGATCAGTGATAATCGCATCCAAACTCTCTTCTTTATCGTAGTAAAAAGCTTTAACGCCCCAACTAAGAGATAATTGATTCACTAAGCTTTGTTCTTTAGTGAAAATGAATAAAGGAGATTTTGGACGGAAGCTACTCAACATAAAAGCGGTATAGCCACTTTGTGTCATACCCACTAAAGCGTGTGCATTACTATCTTCAGATAATTTAGAAGCATTATAACAAACCGCGTCACTCGTGAAGGATGGAGAATGTGGCTGTGGCTTCAGGTCTTCGGAACGATTGTACTTGTATCCATTTTCTTCTACTTCAGTAATAATTTTACGCATTGTTTCTATTACTAGCACAGGGAACTGGCCCGTAGCAGTTTCACCACTCAACATTACCGCATCTGCTCCTTCAATCACGGCATTGGCAACGTCCGTAATTTCTGAACGATTTGGTTTCACTCTGTCTATCATGGACTCCATCATTTGGGTAGCTACAATGACAGGCTTCGCTCTATGGATACATTTTCTGATCAATTCTTTTTGAATCAATGGAATTTTTTCTACTGGTAATTCAACACCAAGGTCGCCACGTGCAATCATGATGGCATCACTCGCAATAATGATATCACGAATATTGGTTAATGCCTCAGGCATTTCAATCTTAGCAATAATTTTTGATTTGCTTTTCTTTTCGTTTAAAAGTGATCTTAACATCTCGATGTCAGCAACACGTTTCACAAAACTTAATGCAACCCAATCTAATTCTTCTTTGATAATGAAAGCGGCATCTTCTAAATCTTTTTCAGTTAAAGCAGGTAAAGAGATTTTAGTATCCGGCAAATTCACTCCTTTTTTAGAGGATATGATACCCCCTAAGGTTACTTTCACTTTAACGTCTCCATTTGCTTCAACACTATGAACCACCACTTCGATTTTCCCATCATCAATCATAATGGTGTTACCTACCACCACATCTCCAGCAAGGTTAGGGTAGGATACATAAATTTTTTCGAGTGTGCCTACGCATTTAGTATTAGTGAAAGTAAGTACATCACCTTCTTTCACTTCTAGTCTATTGTTTTCAATTTCACCCACTCTTAATTTAGGACCTTGTAAGTCTCCTAAAATAGCCACTGTACAATTTAATTCTTTGTTGATGCCTCTGATATTGTCAATGATTTTCTTTTTGTCTTCATGACTTCCATGAGAGAAATTTAATCTGAATACATTCACACCTGCAATCACCAAGGCTTTTAATTGGTCGTATGTTTCGCATGCTGGACCAACTGTTGCAACGATTTTTGTTTTATGGTGTTTTTGTTTGTAAGTAGGCTGACTCATTGTTATGATTGGGGTTGGTTTTTTATTCTTTTTTTATTTTAGCTAGCTAAGATTTTTACAATCTTTAGCCATTCTTCTGAAATCTTTTGTTTTGCTTTTACTGCATTGTCTAATGGTGTGTATTTCATTTTATTATCTTCGATACCAACCATTACATTGTGTTTGCCATTCAGTAAACATTCTACTGCATGGTAACCCATTCTGCTTGCAATTAAACGATCTAAGCAGGTTGGTGCGCCACCTCTTTGTATATGTCCCAAAATACATACACGAATGTCTGCATTGGGCAATTTAGTTTTTAAATAGTCTCCAACTTGGTTGCCACCTCCAAATTCATCTCCTTCTGCAACCACAATTAGGTTCACTAATTTTTTACGTTTTTCTTTTTCGGTCAAGTTCGCGACCAAGGCTTCCATATCTGTTTTTGATTCTGGAATCAAAATATTTTCAGCACCTGTGGCAATACCACTATGTAAGGCAATGTATCCTGCATCTCGACCCATTACTTCTACTACGAATAAACGATCATGTGCATCCGCTGTATCTCTAATTTTATCAATGGCTTCTACCGCAGTATTCACCGCCGTGTCAAATCCAATGGTAAAATCACTTCCTGCAATATCTTTATCAATGGTGCCTGGTAAACCGATACAAGGGATATCGAATTCGTTACTAAATTTTTGAGCGCCTTTGAAGCTGCCATCTCCACCTATGACAACGATGCCGTCAATGCCTCTTTTTTTAAGATTTTCGTAGGCAATTTTACGACCCGCTGGTTCAAAAAAGTCTTTGCTTCTAGCTGTTTTTAAAATAGTTCCACCTCTTTGAATAATATTGGCAACCGATTTTGAATCCATTTGAAAGATATCATCTTCGATCATTCCATTGTAGCCTCTTGTAACCCCAAAAACATCTAATCCATGGTATAATCCTGTTCTAACTACAGCTCTGATAGCGGCATTCATACCGGGGGCGTCTCCACCAGAGGTTAAAACAGCGATTTTGTTTACTTTTTTAGTAGACATATTGATTCAATTTGTCATTTAATGAATTGATTTACAAGCGTAAATCAATGGGTTATCGAAAGAACGGAGCCCCAAATTTAGACAATTGAAACCAATAATCCATATCCATAATAGATATGTGGGTATTTTTATTCAAGCATGCAATCGGTCGTTAGTTTTCGGTTGATTTACTTACTTTCTAAGGCTACTAAATCATTGAATGCAATTTCATATTCTTTATTCATAGAACGAATCAATGCTTGCTTATCGTGGTAATTTTTTTCAATCAATTTAAAGGCTGCAGGGTCAGCATAGGTCGACGGATCGGCCATCTGTAATTCAATAGCTTGTTTTTCTTCAGTAAGTGTATTGATATTTTGTTCCAATTGCGCAATTGCTTTTTGGAGTTTTTGAATTTGTTTTTGGAGCTCTTTGTCAATTGGCCCTGCTTTCACTTCTGCTGCCACAGGTTCCACTTTCTTTTCTATTGGTTTAGGGGCTGGTTTAATAGCCTCTGGGTTGGCCGCTTTTTGCTTAGCCATTCTTTCTTTCCATGCTACCCATTCTGTATAATCCCCTTTAAATTCAATGATTTTTTCATCCTCAATTTCCCAGATTTTATTGGCTGTTTTGGAGATGAAATAACGATCGTGACTTACCAAAATGATAGAACCATCGTATTTTGTTAATGCTTCTGCTAGTAACTCCACTGTCGCCATGTCTAAGTGGTTCGTAGGCTCATCCAGCATTAAAAAATTAGCTTTACTAATGATGGTTTTTGTCAGTGCCACTCTAGCTTTTTCTCCTCCACTTAATACCTTAATTTTTTTATCTATTTCGTCTCCTCCAAACAAGAAACAGCCCAATAAAGCACGAAGTTCTAGGTCTGTTTTTTTGGTGCCACATTCTTGAACTTCTTGTAAAATTGTATTGTTTAAATTCAAAGATTCCAATTGGTGTTGTGCATAAAAACTCTCATCCACATTGTGTCCCCAAACCCTTTCTCCTTCAAAACTTTCCATGCCAGCAACGATTCTTAATAGGGTAGATTTTCCCTTTCCGTTGGCACCAATCAAAGCGATTTTATCGCCTCTTTCAATTTCCGCAAATGCGTTTTCTAAAATGGTCAAGGTTGGGTAGCTTTTGCTAATGCCTTTTAAGTCTACCAAAACTTTACCTGGTGTTTTATCTACTGCAAAATTGATACGAATATTAGGTCTTTCAATTTGTACATCTTCGATGACGTCTAATTTGTCTAATCTTTTTTGAATGGATTGTGCTTGAGCCGCTTTAGAGGCTTTTGCTTTAAATCTTTCTATGAATCTTTCCTGTTGTCTAATATAGTCTTGTTGGTTCTCAAAGGCCCTTTGTTGTATTTCTACACGTTGTACTTTTTCAACTTCGTAATAAGCATAGTCGCCGGTATAAAAATTTAATTGTTGTTGGTATACTTCAACAATTTTATTCACCATTTTATTTAAGAAAAATTTATCGTGACTTACAATCACCACACTGCCTTTGTAATGCAATAAATACTTTTCTAGCCATTCGATACTTGGTAAGTCTAAGTGGTTGGTAGGCTCATCCAATAACAATACATCTGGCGCTTGCAAGATCATTTTAGCCAATAGTACACGCATTCTCCATCCTCCACTAAATTCTTTGTAAGGTCTAATCAAGTCCTTATTAGTGAAGCCTAATCCATGTAATACTTCTTCTGCTTTGTGTTCAATATTATAGCCGTCTAAGACATCAATTTCATGTAAAGCATCGGTGTATTTAATTAAGATATCGTTGTCTTCTGGGTTAGCTTCCAATGCTATACCTAAGACTTCTATTTCCTTTTCAAGTGCACGAACTCTTTCAAAAGCACCTAATGCCACTTCTGTAATTGTTTCACTGGTATCAAAACTCAACAAGTCCTGGTGTAAATAGCCAATCGTGGTATCCTTTCCTTTTTCTACCGTTCCTTTGGAAGGCAAATATTGACCCACTAACAATTTCAATAGGGTAGACTTACCCGTACCATTATAGCCAATCAATCCAATTCTTTCCCCTGGTTGAATATGCCAAGTGGCGTCAGTTACGATCGCTCTTGCGCCAAATTCAAAAGTCACATTTTGTAAGCCTATTAACATAATTTATCAATTCAGTGCGCAAAGTTACTGTGTTGTAGTGGCTAAATATGCATAATTTTGAAAAAAAATGGATATGCCAAGAGGGTTATTTTTATTTTTATCTATTTGGATGGTGGCTTGTCAGTCAAGCACAAATGAGGCTGCTAAACCAATTGAAACCAATTTCATGGCCAAAAGGCAGGATGCAAATTTAGATCAACAAATACAACCTCTCTTATCTACCTATTTTGCGGTGATGCAACATTTACAAGCAGCTGATACAGCTAATTTGAATGAATATGGAGCAAAAATGATTCAAATAGCGGATAGTATGGCGCAACAGACCTTATCAAAGGATACAGCCACTCAAAACAGTGCAGTTCAAGGCTTATTGAATATTCAGTCAGAAATGGAAGCTGTATTAATGGAAGCAACTCCCAATGAACGTATCCTTGCTGCCCAAATGCTGTCCCTACATTGGATTGAATTCTTGGGTTCAATTGGGTATGAAAAGCAACGCATTTATATCTTTTCGGATGCGATGGATAATCAATGGATTGGGTTGAATAAAACCAGTTTAAATCCTTATTTATTGGAGGGAAACAAAACCTATACAGCCATTCAGGTATTGCAAGAATTAAAATAAACTTTGATTAATTGTTGGGTGTTGTAGGTTCGTATACAATCAACAATTTGGCGTTTATTTTATTGGTAGAAGTAATAAAATATTCCTGTCTAGTAGTTCCGTCTTTGTACAAAAGAAGCGCCGTGTTGGGCGGTACGGTGCCCATATTATGAGCCACGATAATGACTTCGTGCTCTCTCATATTTTCTGAAAAATTAAACTCAAGATGAATCGATTTATAGCTCAATCTTTTTTTGTTCACCATTAATTGCTTGTTATCATATACAATTATCGTATCGTTATCGATCGTGCCATTGTCAAATAAATCAATGCTTACTTTTTGATTAGAAGTGATAATTTTTTTCACCAATTTATTTTCACGTCCAACCAAAACCCATGGCAAATTAATGGGATGATTTTGAATGGATCTTTGTGGGGCCGAAGTGGAGGTAGCAGTCGTGTTTTCAACAATTACCTCGTCTGTATTTGTTTCTATTACAGGGTTGGATTGAACTTGAATCAATTCTTTATTTTGGAGGGATATTGATTTTTTAAATTCAGTAGGGGGCTCTCTCTTTGTATTAGATGTTTTTGTAAGTGTTTTTTTTGTTATGCTTTTTTGAGTTGCAGTGACGGGGGTATTAATAAGTTGGGCATTCACTAAGGTATTTTTTGAGGTCGGGTTTATTTTGTGCACACTGTATAAATTTTGAACCTTCTCTAAAAAAACTTTACCACTTCCGCAATTTCTTTTCCCATTGGTAGCTGTAGACATATAAGTGCCTTCTAATATTTCATGACCATCCACCACTTTATATGTTAAAAAATTATCCATTAGACAGGCTTCAAGGTCATTGGCAATTTTAAGCCGATCAAAACTAGTTTCATTAATTTGAACCAACTGCGTTCGAGGGCTATGGTTACCACTTGCAAAGGCATTTGCATAAAATTGGTCAGTTTTTTTAGTGGTGGTTTGGGCGGAAATTTGATGATTGCCATTTTCTTTGATAACTATTTCATAGGTATAACTATGCACCAAAGCATCCTCATTGGCTATAAAACTACCTACCCATTTGCCCGTTAGGTTTTGGGCATTCATTTGTATTGAAAAAATGAAAAAAAATAGAAGTAGGGTCGTCCTTGTCATAGTTTTATTAGAAGTTTAAATTTAAGTATTAATCTAAGTATAAACAAGCATCCTTTTTTTCGTTATCTTTGTTCCTATATATTTATTCGTACAAACATGGTTCAAATTCAATTTCCAGATGGTGCAGTTCGATCTTACGAAAAAGGGATCACTGCCTTAGGTATCGCAAAATCCATTAGTGAGGGTTTAGCAAAGAAAGTATTAGCAGCTTCTGTCAATGGGGAAGTATGGGATGCCACACGTCCTATTGATACAGATGCGTCCCTAAAATTATTGACTTGGGATGACCAAGATGGTAAATCTACCTTTTGGCATTCTTCTGCCCATTTATTAGCCGAAGCCGTTGAAATGCAGTATCCTGGTGCAAAATTTTGGGTAGGACCAGCCTTAGATAAAGGATTTTATTATGATATTGATTTAGGTGGTAAGAGCATCAAAGAAGAAGATGTGATTTTGTTGGAAAAGAAAATGAATGAGTTGGCAAAACAAGCCAATGCCTATATCCGTAAGGAAATGTCTAAGCCAGAAGCAGTAGCATACTTTACAGAAAAAGGGGATGAATATAAGTTGGATTTATTATCTGGATTAGAAGATGGAACCATTACATTCTATACTCAGGGCGGTTTCACAGATTTGTGTCGTGGACCACATATTCCAAATACGGGTGCGATCAAAGCGATCAAAATCACCAACATTGCAGGTGCGTTTTGGAAGGGAGATGAGAAAAATAAAATGTTGACTCGTGTGTATGGGGTGACTTTTCCGAATCAAAAGGAATTAGACGAGTACTTATTATTATTGGAAGAAGCAAAGAAAAGAGACCATAGAAAACTAGGTAAAGAATTAGGTATTTATACCATGGATGATGATGTTGGACCAGGTTTGCCTTTATGGATGCCTAATGGAACAATCATTATCGAAGAATTAGAGCGCCTTGCAAAAGAGACCGAAGAAGCTGCTGGATACAAGCGTGTGGTAACGCCGCATATTGCAAAAGAAAGCATGTATATCACCAGTGGTCATTTGCCTTATTACCAAGATAGTATGTTCCCTCCAATGGAATTGGATGGCACTAAATATTATCTAAAAGCAATGAACTGTCCTCATCACCATAAAATTTTTGATGCAGAACCAAAGAGCTACAAAGATATGCCACTGCGACTTGCAGAGTATGGTACCTGTTATAGGTACGAGCAGTCAGGTGAATTATTTGGCTTAATGCGTGTTCGTTGTCTACACATGAATGATGCACATATTTATTGTACGAAAGAGCAATTTGCGCAAGAATTTAGAGCAGTGAACGAAATGTACTTGAAGTATTTTAATATTTTCGGAATCGACAAATATGTGATGCGTTTGAGTTTACACGATCCTGCTAAATTGGGACAGAAATATATTAACGAACCTGAATTGTGGAAGGAAACAGAAGATATGGTACGTCAGGTATTAATAGAAACAGGCACGCCATTTGTTGAAGTGCAAGATGAAGGTGCTTTTTACGGACCAAAAATTGACGTACAAATTTGGAGCATCATTGGACGTGAGTTTACTTTAGCAACTAATCAAGTAGATTTTGCACAAGGAAAACGTTTCAATTTGAGCTTTACAAATAAAGACAACGAACCAGAAACACCATTGATCATTCACCGCGCTCCTTTAGGTACACATGAACGTTTTATTGGTTTCTTATTAGAACACTATGCGGGTAAATTCCCGGTTTGGTTGGCTCCTTTACAAGCTAAGATTTTACCAATCAGTGACAAATTCATGCCTTATGCACAAGAAGTATTAGCCGAATTGCGAAAAGCGGGTGTGCGTGCAGAAATAGATGACCGTAACGAGAAAATTGGTAAAAAGATCCGTGATACCGAAATGATGAAAGTGCCTTATATGTTGGTGATAGGTGAGAAAGAGGCTTCAGAAAGCCAATTATCTATCCGTAGACAAGGCAAGGGCGATTTGGGTATGATGGATAAAGCAGCCTTTATTTCTCAGATTCATCAAGAAATAGTGGAAAGAAAAGCACCTGATGCATAACATTGACTATCTTTACTTCACAAAACAACGTTTTAAAAATTAATGGCATTACCGAACAGAGGACCAAGATTTAACCCAAGGTTTCAAAGACAACAGGAACCAGAACATCGTATTAATGATCGTATTAGAGTTCCAGAGATTCGATTGGTTGGTGACAATATCACCGTAGGAGTTTACAATACACAAGAAGCGCTAAAAATAGCTGCAGATCAGGGTTTGGACTTAGTGGAGATTTCTCCAACAGCCAATCCACCGGTATGTAAAGTAATCGATTACAAGAAGTTCCTATACGAGAAAAAGCGTAAGGAAAAAGAGATGAAAGCGAACTCAAAACAATCTGAAATCAAAGAGATTCGTTTTACGCCAGGTACGGATGATCATGACTTCGATTTCAAAGCTAAACATGCCGAGAAGTTCTTACAAGATGGTAATAAAGTAAAAGCTTACGTACAATTTAAAGGTAGAGCGATCATGTTCCAGGACAGAGGTCAGTTGCTTTTGTTGAAATTTGCTGAAAGATTAGCAGAAGCGGGTACTTTAGAAAGCATGCCTAAATTAGAAGGAAAGAGGATGTTTGCTATTTTTCAGCCTAAAACAGGGGGTAAAAAGAAGCCAACAGCTTAAATTTTCTAAATGAATCAGCTAATAAGTTGATTATCAATATAAATGTTTAAATGGGCTCGAATTTTTCGAGCCCATTTTCTTTGCTATATTCCCAATCTATCTTACCTTCGCCATCCATTTCCCACAAGGCCCAATAAGTGTTCTGCCAGAGTAGAACCGCCAGCAGGGAGTAATCGATAAGATTATAATAATGCCAAAAGTAAAAACTAACTCAAGCGCAAAAAAGCGTTTTAAAGTTACTGGAACAGGAGAAATCACTTTCCAAAAAGCGTTCAAAAGACACATTTTAACCAAGAAATCTACAAAGCGTAAAAGAGCGATGAGAAAGAAAGGTTTAGTAGGATCAACTAACAAAGACTTCGTTCTTCGTTTATTAAGATTAAAAGGATAATCAATCCTGGATATCATTTCAACCATTTAATTCACCGAGTCCGAGGCTTTCATTAGCCGATTCAAAAAAATATTAATTATGCCACGTTCAAAAAATGCCGTTGCATCTAGAGCAAGAAGAAAAAAGATTTTAGATCAAGCCAAAGGTTTCTATGGTAAGCGTAAAAACGTATATACCGTTGCCAAAAACGTATTAGAGAAAGGTTTAACTTACTCTTATGTTTCTCGTAAGTTGAAGAAGCGTGAATACCGCACATTGTGGAT
Source organism: Asinibacterium sp. (assembly GCA_041303215.1). Lineage (GTDB taxonomy): Bacteria > Bacteroidota > Bacteroidia > Chitinophagales > Chitinophagaceae > Sediminibacterium. Next base: position 24,415 of record JBFYPO010000038.1, read on the forward strand.
TGCACGTATCAACGCAGCAGTAAGAGAAGAAGGGTTGACTTATAGCCAATTTATTAACTTATTAGCTAAGAAAGGTTCTGATTTGAACCGTAAAGTATTGGCTGATATGGCAATGAATGAGCCAGAAACTTTCAAAAAGATTGTTCAGTCTGTTAAGTAATTAGCTCGGCTTTTACTAAAAATAAAGCCTCATAATTACGACTCATATGATTTTTCAAAAGCCCTCCAATTGGAGGGCTTTTGCGTTGGGTAAGATTCCTTTTAAAATCAAGCCTAATATCCAATCAAAGAACTATTTTTGTCCTCTTATAATCACAAGTAACAACCCCTGTTTCATCCATGAACAATACCTACACTTCTCTGGTAAAACAAACTTTCCATTTTCCTCAAGAGGGATTTGATAAAAACGACAACGGTTACCTAGAATTTAATGGGCTTGATTTAAAAGCAATTATCGAAAAACATGGAACGCCTTTAAAGCTCACATATTTGCCGAAAATTGGAATGCAAATTAATAAGGCAAAAAAAATGTTTGCAGATGCTTTTAAGAAACATAAGTATGAAGGGGAATATTATTATTGTTATTGTACAAAAAGTTCACACTTCTCTTTTGTGGTAGAAGAAGCGTTATCTCATAATGTACATTTAGAAACTTCATTTGCTTACGATATTGAAATTATCAATCAGTTGTACAAGCGAAGAAAAATCAACAAAGATATTTTTATTATTTGCAATGGCTTTAAGCAAAAAACATACACTAGTAGAATTACTAAATTGATCAATACAGGATTCAAAAATGTAATTCCAATTTTAGACAATGTAGAGGAGTTGCAATTTTATAAGCGTAATGCGAAACAACCATTTAAAGTGGGTATTCGTGTTGCAGCAGAAGAAGAGCCTAGCTTTCCATTCTATACTTCGCGTTTAGGGATTCGTGCAAAGGATATCCTAGAATTCTACGTGGATGAGATTGAGGGTTATGAAGACAAGTTCCAATTAAAGATGTTACATATCTTTTTGAATAAAGGTATTAAGGATGATATCTATTACTGGTCTGAATTGAATAAGATCATCAACTTGTATTGTCAATTAAAAAAGATCTGCCCAGAATTAGATTCTATCAATATTGGCGGAGGGTTTCCAATCAAACACTCTTTAGGTTTTGAATACGATTATCAATTCATGATCAATGAGATTGTATCCAATATCAAAAAAGCATGTAAGAAAGCAAAAGTACCCATGCCGAATATTTATACTGAATTTGGAAGTTACACCGTAGGGGAGAGCATGGCACATATTTATAAGGTACTTGCAGAGAAAAAACAAAATGATAGAGAGTGTTGGTACATGATTGATTCTTCTTTCATTACTACTTTACCTGATACTTGGGGTATTGGAGAAAAATTCTTGATGCTGCCTGTAAACAAATGGGAGAATGATTACCAAAGGGTTGTCTTAGGTGGAATCACATGTGATAGTCATGACTATTATGATTCAGAAGAGCATATCAATGAAGTGTTCTTGCCTAAATTAAAAGACGATACAATGGAAGATAAAGAAGAAGAAAATAAAGAACCATTGTATGTTGGATTTTTCCACACAGGTGCTTACCAAGATCAAATTAGTGGTTATGGTGGGATCAAGCACTGCCTCATTCCTTCGCCAAAACACGTGATTGTGGAGATGGATGAAAAAACGGGAAAATTGGTAGATTGGGTGTATGCAAAAGAGCAATCTGCCCAGTCTATGTTAAAAATATTAGGGTATTTGAGGTAAAATGTTCCATTTTCGCAAATAAGTACGCCATTGTGACGTGTTATTGAATTGTTAAATGCCATAATGACTCGAAAACAAATTTGTAAGTGATTTTTAAAATCCCTAATTTTGAGTCAAATAGTAGAAGATATGTACCCTGCAGAGATAGTATTACCGATGAAAGCTGAATTAGTAGACAATGGATTCATTGATTTAACAACAGCAGCTGAAGTTGAAAATATGGTGAATTCTAATGGTACAACAATGGTTGTAATAAATTCAGTTTGTGGTTGTGCTGCTGGTGCTTGTAGACCAGGTGTTTTGATGGCAGTAGCAAATGCAACTAAAAAACCTGATCATATTACGACTGCATTTGCAGGATTCGATATTGAGGCTGTCAATCAAGTAAGAGCAATGCACTTACCTTATCCTCCTTCTTCACCAGCTATCGCTTTATTTAAAGATGGCAAATTGGTAAGTATGGTAGAAAGACATCAGATTGAAGGAAGCCCTGCTCAAGTGATCGCACAACACTTAATTTCTTTGTTCAACGAACATTGCAATTAGTAAATATATTGAACGCTTTTTGTTTTTAGATGGGTTAGTAATTACGGCCGCACTTTCTAGTGTGGCCATTTTTTTTCCTATAGAATCACGTACTTTTGTAGTACTTAATTATCGCTATGTATCCTAATCTCTATTACCTCGTTAAAGATCTTTTTGGCCTCGAACTCAATGCGTTGAAATTGGTCAATTCATTTGGCTTTTTTGTTGCTTTGGCTTTCGTTGCTTCAGGGTATGTACTTTTTTTGGAATTAAAAAGAAAAGCTGCCTTAGGTGAATTTACTTTTACAGAAGAAAAGGAAATTATAGGGGCACCTGCTACAACGGGTGAATTGGTAAGCGCAGGTTTTTTTGGCTTTTTGTTCGGGTATAAATTGGTGGGTGCTTTTTTAATAGCAGATGCCTTAAACAATACACAAGCATTTATTTTATCGCTTCAGGGGAATATGGGGGCTGGTATACTAGTGGCTGGGATTATGGTGTATTTAAAATGGAGAGAAAAGGATAAAATAAAATTAGCAAAGCCTGAAACCCGCACTGTACAAGTGTGGCCACAGGATAGAGTCGGCGATATTGTTTTACAAGCAGCCCTTTGGGGATTTTTAGGAGCAAAGATTTTCCATAATTTAGAAAATCTAGATGAATTTAGTAGAGATCCAATAGGTTCTTTAATTTCATTTAGTGGATTGACCTTCTTTGGTGGATTAATAGTAGCGACCATTGCGATTATTATTTATTTAAAGAAATTAAAAATATCGGTCATTCACTTTGCAGACGCTATGGCGCCGACGATGTTATTCGCCTATGCTGCTGGTAGGATTGGTTGTCAAATAAGTGGCGATGGAGACTGGGGGATTGTGAATACCCATGCAAAACCATTTGCTTTTATACCAGATTGGGCTTGGGCTTATCAATACCCTCACAATGTAGTGAATGAAGGAGTAGCGATACCTGGATGTGTAGGGGCTTATTGCAACCAATTGCCTTTGCCGGTGTATCCAACCGCTTTGTATGAGATCATTGCCATGTTTATTTTATTTGCCATCATGTGGAGCTTCAGAAAAAAGATTGTCCAGCCTGGTTTACTCACAGGGATCTATTTGATTTTTGTAGGAGCCGAACGATTCTTAATTGAAAAAATTAGGGTGAATAATAAATATGATTTCTTGCCTTTCCAACCAACCCAAGCAGAATTGATATCCGTTTTTATAATGTTGGCAGGTATCGTTTTTCTAATTAAATCCAAATCTTGGTTCCCTAAAAATAAATAAACTTAAAATTTTCATTATGCCATCATTTGATATCGCTAGTTCAGTAGACGTTCAAACATTAGACAATGCTGTGAATGTGGTG
>JBFYPO010000039.1:0-8207 GCA_041303215.1 Asinibacterium sp.
TGTTTGCCCATTTTAATGGCCATCTCGCAAACAGGAAAATGTAAATGAGTAGGTGTGACTACATCAATTGCATCAGAAGCAGCAATCAATGCAGCTTCGTCCATAAATCTTTTTATACCATATGTTTTTTCAACTTCCTCAGCTTGTTCATTGTTGGGGTCAAAAAATCCAACTAATTCCACGGTTGGTATCTGTTTCCAGTTATTCAAATGAAATTTTCCTAAATGACCCACCCCAAAAACACCAACTTTAAGCATATGCGTATATTATGAGGCAAAGTTAAGTGGATTAAAGGGTATAATTGATTGACTTACAAGAGTGTGAAAAACTTTTATCTAGTTTGAATTAAGCAATGTCTTTAGTATCTTGAGGAAGATAAAAAAAGCACATCATGCATCCAAATATTCAACATTTAGTAGCGGTAGCATCCAAGCAAGAGCGCATGGTCATTGGATTAATGAGTGGCACATCCATGGATGGATTGGATATTGCTTTATGTGCCATTAGTGGTGCTGGAAAGGATACCAGTTTTGAATTAAAAGCATTTAAGACAATAGATTATACAGCTGATTTTAAAGAAAAGATATTAAGTATTTTCTCCAAAGAAATGGTGGCATTGGAAACATTAACTTTATTGAATGCCTGGATAGGTCAACAACATGGTAAAATGATTTTATCCGCACTTGCGTCCTGGCATATTACTCCAGCTCAAGTTGATATGATTGCAAGTCATGGTCAAACCATTTATCATGCACCTAAATCATTGCATCCCAATTCTGAATATGGACCTGCGACTTTGCAGATTGGAGATGGGGATCATATTGCAGTAACGACAGGCATCTTCACGATTAGTGATTTTAGACAAAAACATGTGGCAGCAGGAGGGGAAGGTGCACCGCTAGCGGTATACGGAGATTATTTATTATGTAGCCATCCAACTGAAAATAGGTTGTTGTTAAATATGGGAGGCATAGCTAATTTTACCTATCTAGCAGCTGGTTGTAGTTTAGACCAAGTATTTTCTACAGATACGGGGACTGGTAATACTTTAATGGATGCTTATACTAGAACACATTTTGCCCCCTTGGCCTATGATAAAGGGGGTGCGATTGCAGCTTCAGGAAAAGTTAATAACGACTTGTTAGCAGCCTTAAAAGCACATTCCTTTTTTGCATTGGATTTGCCAAAAACAATTGGGCCTGAATTGTTCAATTTGGAATTCTTAGTGAAAGCGCAAACAGAGAGTCAAACTTTAGATTTGTCCCCTGCAGATGTAATGGCCACGCTGAACCGTTTTTCTGCAGAGACCATTGCAGATTGTATCAATTCGAGTTTAACCCCAGGAACCACATTCAATATGTACAGTAGTGGTGGCGGTATGCATAACCCAGTAATGATGGGGCATTTACAATCCTTATTACCCAACGCTACATTGTATTCTTCAGATGTCTTAGGCATCAACCCTGATGCAAAAGAAGCTATCTTATTTGCTTTACTAGCCAATGAAGCAGTTGCTGGTACACCTTTGTTTGCGGGTGGACATGCGACTACAATACCGATTACAATGGGTAAGTTTAGTTTCCCTAAATAAAAAAGCCCTCCCAAAAATGGGAAGGCTTTATCTTTTGGGGGAATCGAATTTATTTAGACTGATAAGCTTCAATGGATTTTTTTACAGATCCATGTTCGCTTAAAAGTGCAGCTGCTGTTGTTGCATCTATTGTTCTTAATTCATCCATGATCATCTTGACACCACGATCAAATAATTTTTGATTCGTTAATTGCATGTTGACCATTTTGTTTCCTTTGATTCGGCCAAGTTTTACCATGACAGCAGTTGAAATCATATTGAGTACCATCTTTTGGGCGGTACCACTTTTCATTCTCGTACTTCCAGTGATAAATTCAGGACCCACTACCACTTCGATAGGAAAGTCGGCATGTTCAGAAACAGGACTATTTAAATTGCAACTAATACTACCTGTAGTAATTTGATATTGCCTACAAGTTTCAAGTCCACCTATTACATAAGGTGTTGTGCCACTTGCTGCAATACCCACCACCACATCTTGACTGCTAATATTAAAGTCCATTAAATCTTTCCAAGCTTGTTTCATATCGTCTTCGGCATTTTCAACCGCTTGAAACATGGCTTGGTGTCCTCCTGCGATAACACCAATGACTAAATCATTGGGTACCCCAAAAGTGGGGGGGCATTCACTTGCATCTACTAAACCTAGTCTGCCACTCGTTCCTGCCCCGATATAGAATAGGCGACCCCCATTCGATAACTTTCCCACTATTGAGTCTACCAATGTTTGAATTGTTGGAATTACTTTTTCAACAGCATAAGCCACTTTTTTGTCTTCTGCATTGATATTTTGTAAAATTTCAGTGGTACTGAATTTTTCAATATGATCATAGTTAGAATTCGATTCTGTAACACGTGTAAATGACTTATCCATTCAATTCTTTTTAAATTAAAAACTAGGGTCTGCTGGTGTGTTTGGATTACCATCTCTTTCCTTAAATGGATAAGGGAAGAAATTTCTTTTGCGTTCAGTTGTTGGTCTTCCAAAACGACGCATGTCCTCTAGTTTTAAACCTGACATATACAATTCGATACATCTGTTTTTATATACTTCGTCTAATATAGTAGCTGCAGTACTTGCAGTTGAAGCAGCTAATCCTGCACCTACTTTAAATGGATCAGCAGCAGCTGTTTTAGTAATCACTTTATTTAACTCAGTTAATGCTGATGTTAAATTATTTGTTCTAGCATAAGCTTCAGCTTTGATCAAAGTCATCTCACTTGGCAAGTAAACTGGGATACCAGCGGTAGTTGCATTGTAGAAGCCATTGATTCTAAATCTTGGTGCTACAGTAGTGTTGATAGATGTATAGAAAGCAATACGTCCATCACCTGCAGTAGGGGCTAATGCTGCTGGTAAACCTAAAGTAGAATCAATGACTTGAAACACGTTATTGGTAGCAGTGGCAGTAGTGAAAATAGGATTCGTACTTACTGCGTCATAGTTGAAAGTAGATTTTTTAGTCAAGTCTACTAAATTGGCAGCAGTGATTGCTTCTGCATTTTTACCAGAAAATAATAAGTATCTAGCTTTTAAAGCATTCAAAGTATTTACATAGTCTATACCAGCTACTGCATCAGTAAGGTAGCTTGCACTAATTGGGTTCGCACTAATTTTAGTCAATGCATTGTCAATCGTGGCAATGGCAGCAGCAAATCCTGCAGCACGATCAATAAATTGAACATTAGTACCAATGCCTGCTGGCACTTTTTCCCATAACATAGACATACTACCAATTGATAATGCCTTTAAGATCGATGCATGTGCAATTAAACCACTCGCATAGGCTTTATCATTTAAAGCTTCAGCAGATGTGATTACTGAATTAGCATCATAAATTACTTTATTAGCATTGGTCCAGATATTTGCCAACACGGTGTTGGTTGCATCGACTGCAGTTCCGCCACGGCTAAATTGAAATTCAGCAACGTTACCTGCGTTCATTAAAATGACTTCATTCGTTACAAAACCGTTGGCAGTGGTTAAGCCATATACAACGCTTGCACCACCCAACGAGTAGGTTCTCTGTGCTCCTAGATTAACGCCCACTAAACCTCTAGCCGCGCTAAATACTTGGTCCGTAGTGGGTGCATTTGGATTCACAAAGTCTTTCTTACAGCTCGTTAAGGAAACGACCCCGAGCAAGAAAGCGATTTGATATTTATATAGTATCTTTTTCATTTTTCTCTATTTATTTAATTAAGGATTAAAAGTCAGCTTTGATACCAAAACTGAATGTACGTGGGATTGGAGTAGCTCCAAAGTCAATACCTCTTAATAAAGTACTTTGACCAGCTGAGTTTACTTCTGGATCATATCCCTTGTAGTTATCCCATGAAATAAGATTTCTACCGCTAAAGTTGATGCTTAAGTTGTTGATGAATTTAACTTTACCAACATTATAGCTCAATGACAATTCACGTAATTTAATGAAAGAGCCATCGTCTACTCTCCACTCTTCAATAGCGTAAATTCCACTGATGTAGCCTCTTGGTAAAATTCCTCTGTGCTCTTGTTCTGCTACAGTACCATTACCAACACCTTGTCTTGTTCTAAAATCAGCATTGAAGACATCTACTCCCTGTACCGCATCTAATTGAGCACGGAAATTCCATTTTTTATAAGTGATTTCGTTTACTAAACTACCCGTAAAATCTGGATTAGGATTTCCAATTACTTTTCTTAAAACTGCTCCAGTTGGTAATCCGTTTGCATCTAATGTTGCTGTTGGATTTAATACAGAAGATTGCGTTCCTTTTGCTGTTTGTGGAATACCTCCTGCATTAGTGATAAAACTTCCATCTGCCTTTCTAGCAAAATAAGTACCATAGAAAACACCAATTGGTTGTCCTTCAATAATTGAAATTGGTGCACCAGCATTCGTGCTAAATAAGGTTAATGCTTGACCAATTTTTGTTGCCTTATTTTCATTATGGTTATAAATAGTAGTTACTTCCCATTTGAAATCTTTTGTTTGCACTGGTGTAAGGCTCAACATGATCTCATATCCTTTATTCTCTAAAGAACCAAAATTATCTAACAAACTAGCAAAACCATTTGTTGGCGCCAATTGTCTGTTGATCAATAAGTCAGTTACTTTTTTATTGTATACGTTCACGGTTAAACCAACACGATTGTTCAACATCGCTAAGTCCATACCATATTCTACTTCTGCTTGACGCTCTGGCTTTACATTTTCATTTGCTAAAGTACTGCTAGAGTTCAATGCACTTCTTCCTAAATAAGTATTTACACCATAAGTATTGAATCTTGAATAAGCCCCAATACCTGTTAAGTTTCCGCTCTCACCATAAGCAACACGTACTTTAAACAAATCAAAAGCTTTAGACAAGCCTAATGAATTCCAGAATTCAGTACTTGAAATAATATAACTCGCACTTGCTTTAGCGTAGGTTTGATTGCGTTGGTTTGCACCAAAAACGCTAGAACCATCACGACGCACCGCACCAGTTAAGAACAATTGATTCTTGAATTTAAAGTTCTGTTGAACGTATAAACCAGAAACGGAAATTTCACTACGATCATCGATACCTGGGATAGGAGTGGATGCACCATTCACTGTTTCAATGAAGGGAGCGAAACCTCTACCTTGTAATAAGGCATAGGTACTCTTTTCGTATTGTTGAGAATAGCCAACTTGAGTGGTTGAATTGATATCAGAAGTGATATCGAAGTTGTAGTTAGCACTCAAGTCATGGTTAATTTGAAAGAAATGGTTTGATGCATTACTTGCATAACCATTTAAAGTTGGATCAAGTGAAATACCTCCTCCAAAAAATGCAGGGTTCACGTTATAAGCATAAGGTGGAATATAAGTGGTACCATTTTGAGCATAGTTATCAATACCCATAGTGTAGTCCACTGTTAACCCCTTCATTGGTTTCAATTTCAAACCAAAGTTTGCTAAGATTCTATTGGTAGATTGTTTTTGCTTAAAATCTTCAATGATAGAAACTGGATTCGTTCTTCCAAAGTTTCCAACTGCTTTGATATTGCCATTGGCATCTCTTGTCCAGATATCGTGGAAGTTGCCTAAAATGGTTACTGCATTGGTAGGAGAGAAGAAAGACTGTCCATCTGGTTTCTCATTTGCGCTAGAATTTGTGTAGTTCAATCCCATGTTCATACTGATCCATTTATTGATGATTTGATCAATATTAGACCTGAAACTGAATCTTTGAAAATCCGTATTCTTGATAATACCTTGGTTGTTATAATAGGATCCGCCAAAATAATATTTTGTTTTATCATTTCCGCCGCTTACTGACAAAGTATTGTCTGTTCCAGATGCGTCACGGAAAATATAATCTTGGTAATCGTAACGAGTTACATTAGTTGTGTTGGTTAATGTAGGTGTTAAGATATCCTGCGTTTGTGCACCTACACCATCTGTTGGTCCACCAAACTTAGTTGGTGCTTGGTTCACGTCTAATTTTTTTCTTAAAGCACTGCTAATAAATGTACTTGAAAAACTAACTTTAGCAGCACCAGATTTACCACGCTTAGTGAAAATTTGAATTACACCGGCATTTGCTCTACTACCATAAGTAGCAGCGGCTGCAGCTCCATTTAATACCTCAATTCTTTCGATATCGGCAGGGTTGATGTCAACCATTCTGTTTTGACCAATGCTTCCAACAAAGTTTCCTCCGTCATAGTTACTTGACGTGTTCGTTACTCTATTTGTCGCGTTGTTGATGATCACACCATCTACGATGTATAAAGGCTCAGAAGAAGAAAGCACAGAGCTAATACCTCTTAAGCGCACTGACATACCACCAGCAGGGTCTCCACTGTTTTGGATAATCTGAGCACCAGCAGTTTTACCTTGTAATGCTGCAAGTACATTTCCAGATGCGCCTTTTCCAAGGTCTTCTGCAGAAACGCTGCTCACATAACTTCCTAATTGACGCTTTGTGGTACCTGCAGCAGTACCTGTTACCACTACTTCGTCTAATTTAGAAAACTGTTCTGTTAAAACAATGTTCAATCCTGTAGCCATTTTGCTTGGATCTACATTCAATTCTTGTGCTTTAAAACCAACTCCACTAGCAACTAATGTGATTGCATTGTTGTTGTTTAATTTTAAAGTAAATCCTCCTAGGTTATCAGAAACCACACCATTGCGGGTGCCTTTGATAACGATTGAAATACCTTCGATACCGCTGTTGTCTTTTTGATTCGTCACTTTACCGCTCACTAGTGTTTGAGCAATTGTGTCGATGCAAAAACCAGACAGCAACACCAAAATCATCGTAAGCTTTGCTAAATAAAGCTTGCTTGTTTTTTTGAGTCTCATAACTGATCTTTTAATATTAATAAATGGTTAATCCCTTGTGTTTAAATGGCAACAGTGTAGGATCATTTGGATCCAATTCTGTAATTAAAATATCTATCTCATCGAGATTCGCTACTTTAATTTTTTGCTGAGAATTTAACTTCTCAGAAATGCCAATACAGATTGTTTTTTTAGAAGCTTTAATCATTGCTTTTTTGATTTGAACTACCTCCCAGTCATTTTCACTTAGACCAAATTGGGTGTCAAGCGAGTTGATACCCATGATACATAAATCTGCTTGCACAGATTCAATAGTCTGCACCGCACTAGCACCCGTGGTTAACATGGAATCCTTGGAAACCTTATCTCCTATCATCACCACTTCGATACTAGGGTGGTGCGCAAATTCAATGGCGGCATTTAAACTACAAGTAAAGAAGGTGGCGTTCAAATTGGGGTCTAAGGATTTTGCAAATTCTAAAATGGAAGTTCCTCCAGAAGTTAAAATATACATACCGCTTTGTACTAAGGCCGCTGTTTTTTGAGCGATGATATGTTTGTCTTCCAAATTGTACACCATTTCTCTGTCAAAAGCAGTATGAAAGGATTTGCTGAGTGCACCACCGTGTACTTTGATAATTTTATCTTGTTGTGCTAATTCAAGTAAATCTCTACGGATCGTATCATCAGACACACCCATTTTATTGCTTAAATCTGCACATAAAATTTTATTATGCAGGTTTAATTGGTGTAAAATGAATTCTTGACGCTCTTTTTTCAGCATTATGCGGTTATTGAACTATTAAAATAGGCAAAAAACCGCAAATACGAACAGATGTTAATAAATTAGGGGCAATTGTGCATTTTAAGCCTTCGATAGCGTATGGAGGGCTTGTACAAATTGGTCTAATTCTTTGGTGGTCGTGTAAAGATTAGGGGTAATTCTACAGCCATGCACATTCGCATAATCAATAGCTACTGTAAAAATTTTATGTTCTTTCATTAAACGTTCTGCTAATATTGCTGGTTTCATTCCTTTAATACCCACATTACTAATAGCACATGCTCTTGCTGCATCTGTTGGGGTATTTAGGATAATTGAAGGGTTGTCTTTTACTTGACTGGTCCAATATTGTTGGAGCCACCTTAATCTGGCTTCTTTTTTTGCAGGTCCAATTATTTGATAATAAGCAATAGAGTCAGGTATGGTTAAATCTGTATGGACTGGATGTGTTCCAGTATGATTCAGTCTTTTGATTTTGTTAAGGTCTTTTTCTCCATCTCCAATCAGCGGCCAGATATTTTTTATAAGGTCT
>JBFYPO010000040.1:0-3802 GCA_041303215.1 Asinibacterium sp.
AAGAACGATCAATCTATTTACAAACAAGAGATTGACAGCTTGCAAATTGAATCTGCTGCTGCTTTTCAGCAACTCAAGCAAGATCTACAAAATGCAATGACTGCTTTGCAAAATGCAAACAGTAATTTCAAAGTCGAAAGATCAAATTACAGTATCAGTACCAATGATACGGGTGTATCTGGTTTCTTTATTGTGTTAAGTAATCAAGCAGGCACCATTCAAACCGCGAATACGAAATTTCAAATTAGATTATTACTCGAGTGGTTGAACAGCATCGAGTTCGGAAAAAGCTAATTAAAAAAATACGCAAAGGAAAAATCAACTAAGCTGATATAAAATAGGTATAAAAAGGGCTCCATTCAAAGAGGCCTTTTTTATTGTGCTAATATTCTTTCTATGGTGGGGGCGAAATGTTGATGCTCTAATACATGAATTTTATCTGCAACTGTTGTTGGTGTATCGCTAGGATCAACAGGACAACTTGCTTGAAAAATAATATCCCCTTCATCATAATGCGCGTCTACCCAATGGATCGTGATGCCGGTTTCTTTTTCTCCCGCTGCAACCACGGCTTCATGCACGCGTGCTCCATACATACCTTTGCCTCCATATTTTGGCAATAAGGCTGGATGAATATTAATAATGCCTCGAGCGGTATTCGTTTTCCCATTCACCACAGTAGCGTCAATTTTCATCCCTGGCTGGTAGGCATTTACCAAAACCTCGGGTACTTTCCATAGAAAACCTGCTAAAACAATAAAATGAATATCGGCATTGTGTAGACTTTCTACATATCCTGTAGTCGCAAACTCTGTTTTATTGATCAATAGGGTGGGAATACCCTTTGATTTTGCAATTTCTAATACCCCGGCACCCGGCACATTGCAAACAATCAGGGAAATCTTGATCGTTGTGTTCTTATTTTCAAAGTATTCGATGATCTTTTTAGCATTGGATCCTGCGCCTGAGGCAAAAATCGCCACATGTATCGGACTTACAAGATGATTTTCGTCGGCCACTTTCGATGAACCACCAGCCAATCTACCCCAAATTCTACCCAAATAGCCCTTAAAAAACGAAAATTGGCCAGTTAAAAAACTCACCAAAATCACCGAAAAAGGCCATAAAATGGTCAATAATAGGGGATAAATGAGCCAATATGCCGCATTTTTCTCCAAAAACACCAAATTTAAGATTTGCTTATTTAGGTAGCCACTCAAGCTTCCGCCCAAGGCAAATGTGGTCATAATTAACCAAAATTGTACCCCTCCAACACCCCATTTTTGCTGTAACCTATTAATGCTTTTCATAATATATTATCCTTATTTAGACCCTATTCGTCTCAAATCTCATTCAATTAGCGCCCAATCCTCCCTCAAAACCCAATATTTCCCCTCAAATTACTGGTTTGCGCCGCTCGAAGGTCCTCTTTTTTTCTAATTTCTACCACAAGATTAAACAAAATTTAGGGGCATAAGTTTGAACCTTACAATTTTATGACATTCGTCAGTCAAAATCCTCCGAGCCAATTGAAACTCAATCAATAGAAAGAAAAAAAAACTTACAATAATCTAGCATTTTAAAGCGTTTCTTAGTTAATTTTGCGTCCGTTAAAGGATATTTTTCCACACTTGACACTGTTTGTGTATATGACAATTTTAAGACAACTCGCTAAGATCGTTTCGATCTTCTTACTTATCACCTCTAGTACTGCTATAGGTAATCAACTAAATGCGCAAGATGGTAAAGCACTTTTCTCTGCGAATTGTGCCTCATGTCACGCGGTTAATAAAAAGTTAACTGGTCCCGCTTTAGCTGGCGTGGAAGATCGTTGGCCTGACAAGCAAAACTTGTATGCATGGATTAAAAACTCTGCAGCGTTTTTGAAAACGGGTGATGCGTATGCAAACAACTTGTACAATGAGTACAACAAAGTTGCAATGAACAACTTCCCTGGTTTATCAGATGCTGATATTGATGCAATTCTTGCTTATATCAAAACAGTTCCTGCTCCAGGTGCTGCTCCTGCTGGCGGCGCTGCTGGTGCTGCTGCTCCTGCAGAATCAGATAACTCTTTAGTGTTTGGAATTTTAAGTTTAATCTTAGCAGTAGTTGCAATCATCTTGTTGCAAGTAAACAATAACTTAAAAAAATTAACAGACGATAAATTAGGCATAACACCTGAAACGCCTGTAGCTTTTTATCGCAATAAAAGATACATCGCTTTCACTGCCATCATTTTATTTATTCTAGGTGGTTACTATACTACGGTGGGTGCGATCAACTTAGGTCGTTCTAAAGACTACCAACCAGAGCAACCTATCTACTATTCTCATAAAGTACACGCAGGTGTCAATCAAATTAACTGTCAATACTGTCACACTGGAACTTACCAAGGTAAGCAAGCTACATTACCAAGTGTAAATGTGTGTATGAACTGTCACACCGCAATCAACGAATACAAAGGGGAGCCTTTGGTAAGAGAGAATGGCGATATCGTAGACGGTACTGCAGAAATTAAAAAATTATACAAGTACGCTGGTTTCACAGAAGGTCAACCTTGGGATGCTACAAAAGCACAACCAATTGAGTGGATTAGAATCCACAATTTACCTGACCACGTTTACTTTAACCACGCTCAACACGTGAACGCTGGACAAGTTGCTTGTCAACAATGTCATGGTGAAATCCAAAACATGGGTGAAGTAAAACAGTTTGCTGATTTAAGCATGGGATGGTGTGTTAACTGTCATAGAGAAACAAAAGTTCAATTTAAAGACAATGGTTTTTATAGCATCTACGAGAAATACCATGAGGATATCCGCACTGGTAAAATCGATAGCACTAAAGGAATCACTGTAGAAAAAATTGGTGGTACAGAGTGTCAAAAATGTCACTACTAAAAACCAACTGATTTGAAACAATTCAAATCAACAAAGCATTAATAAAGAGGCGTAATATTTTATATACATTATTATGGAGCAAAAAAAGCACTGGTCAAGTTTTGGAGAATTAAATAATTCTGAGACTTATAACAAAGCCGTGAAAGATGAATTTACAGAGTCTCTTCCTTTTGTGGAAGATGAAACGGTAATGGCAAAAAACGGAAGTTTTTTACAAGCGAAAGCACCTCGTCGTGATTTCCTGAAATATTTAGGATTCAGCACAGCTGCAGCAGCAGCGGCAGCGAGTTGTGAAATGCCCATTAAAAAAGCGATCCCTTTTGCAAACAAGCCAGAAGACATCGTACCAGGTATTGCAGATTATTATGCAACTACCTATGTACAAGATGGTGATGTGGTAAGTGTATTGGCTAAAGTGCGTGATGGTCGTCCTATCAAATTAGAAGGAAACGATTTATCTTCTTTAACAAAAGGCGGTACTTCTGCAAGAGTGCAAGCTGCTGTATTAGACTTATATGATACTGCACGTTTACGTTTTCCTTTGATCGCTGGTAAAGAAGCGAGCTTCGAAGACATTGATAAAGCAATCGCTGGTGAATTAGGTGGTAATGTTGTTATTGTAACAAGCACCATCACTTCTCCTTCTACTAAAAATATTATTGCACAATTCCTTTCTAAATATCCTGGCAGCAAACACGTTACTTATGACGCTGTTTCTCACAGTGCGATGTTGTTAGCGAATGAAGCTGCTTATGGTAAGCGTGCAATTCCTTCATATCATTTTGATAAAGCAAAAGCAATTGTTTCTTTGAGTGCCGATTTCTTAGGTACTTGGTTAAGTCCAGTTGAATTTGCTGCGCAATATGCAGTAGGTAAAAAAATTGACGAGAAAAATATTT
>JBFYPO010000041.1:0-10653 GCA_041303215.1 Asinibacterium sp.
GAGCTGGTTACCCGGCTCCCCTGTAAAATCCATAGCTTTCCCCCAAAAGCTGAAGCGAATTTCATACATCTAGATTATTTTATAACAAATTGAGTGAATAAATGAGTGAGGTAATAGGTTATTTCTTATTTTTATATCGAAAATTTTCATAATAGATAAGTTACTTTCCTAATTAATTATTGATTATCAATGCGTTATAAAAATATAGTAATTTCACTTTTTTTTGCTATTTGCTTCATAAGTTTGTCCGCTTCAGCTCAATTTATCCCATGCGAAAGGCAATATACGGTTCAATACAACCCATTATTGCAAAAAATTAAGCAGTTAACCGATTATAATGGCCAGATCATCTTGGGTAGTAATGCAAAAATTTTGCCATTATTTGGAACAACTTTTGGACCCAACGGACAAGAATTAATTAAGCATAATGGCAAAATCTACGTCTTTCTAGCTCAAACGGGTTTTATATTTCAGATGTCAGAACCGGTAGGGGACAGTGTTGTTTTCAGAAAAATAGACAACACGATTAATATTAACTACAATATAGATTGCACCAATTTTATATATAAGGATCAGATTTATAATTATGGAGGCTATGGGTTTTGGACAAAAACGCCACATTTTAGAAAATACAATGCTGTTGATATGGAATGGGATATTATTCCCACCAATATAGAGGTCTTCAATGCGGATTATGAATGGTTTTCGCCAACTGAGGGTAGATTATATGTTCCTTTTCAAAAATTTGAAAACAAAGGATTAAAAGACCCAATCTATTATAAGGGCATATTTGACTATACAAGTTATTACCTAGACATTAAAACGGCTGATTGGATCAAAATTGGTAAAATGTCAAAAGCGCTTATAAATTTAGTAGGTCAAAAAAGTTATATCATCAACTACCCTTATGAGTTTGGACGTATTTTCTTAATTAATGACGATGTCTATTTATTTGATTATATCCACAACAAAGTCTATCAATCAAAAAAAGCAGATCTAAATCAGTTCTTTATACGTAATTCAATAGACTTGACTGTTTTTTATTACAAGGGGCAATTTTTTAAATATCAGTATAGTACAAAAGATTTTAAGGTTTGGAAATTAAATATGAATGATTTTCAGTTACTCGATTTTCCTATTTGGGGCGCTGATTATCAGTATTTGATTTATATAGTTGTTATCATTATTACTATAACAGCTATTTTATTATTTGCATGGATGATTCGTCGTAGTTTTCGTAAAAAAGTAGAGAAGGCGCAACTAAAATCCTTAAAGTCCAAATCCATAAATCAAGCATTTTCTGAAATTGAATTAGGACTTATACAATTATTGATTAAGGCAGCAGCAGCAAATCAACATGTTGAAATTGGCGATATCAACCATGTGCTAGGTATTAAAGATAAAAATATTGGTCTCCAAAAGAAAGTAAGAAGTGATGTCATGAATTCTATCAATGAGAAGTATATGTTGATCACTCAGGATGAAATCAATTTAATCGGAAGTGTCCGTAAAGAAGACGACAAACGATTCTTTGAATATTTCATTACCCCTTCGGCATTGAAAACGATTCAAAAACTGATTGAAAAAAATTAATACCTTGGACCTGCAGCAATGACGGAAGGATCTACACCTGGTTCAAATTGTTTAAAATTGTTTTTAAACAAATCAGCTAAACAATTTCTTTCTGATATATATTTTGTTTTGTCCTGCCATGTATTTTCTGGTTGTAATATGCTTGGGTCCACACCCGCAACAAGTTTTGGTACTTCAAAATTAAATACTGGAAAAATTTCATAACCCCCTTGATCAATGGTATTATTTAATACAGACGCAATTAATTTTCTCGTGTTAGACAAGGACATCCTTTCCCCTGTACCGTATGCTCCACCTGACCATCCAGTATTTACCAGCCATACTTTACATTGATGCGCTTTGATCTTAGCACCTAGCAATGTGGCGTAATCGCCTGGGTGCAAAGGCATAAAGGGCGCCCCAAAACAACTACTAAAAGTAGCTTTAGGCGTTTTAATACCTTCTTCTGTTCCAGCAATTTTCGCCGTGTAGCCACTTATAAATTGATACATGGCTTGCGCTGAAGTAAGTTTACTAATCGGTGGTAAGACGCCATAAGCATCACAGGTAAGAAAGAAAATATTTTTTGGTACTGCAGCAATAGAGGGTTTAACAATGTTGTGAATATGTTCAATCGGGTAGCTTACCCTTGTGTTTTCAGTAATGCTTGAGTCTGTGTAATCTACTTTATTAGTGCCTTCTGTAAAGACGACATTTTCTAGCAGCGCCCCCTCTTTGATAGCTCCATAAATGTCTGGTTCATTTGCTGCACTTAAATGAATTGTTTTGGCATAACAGCCTCCTTCAAAATTAAATACAGTTTCGCTGGCCCAACCATGCTCATCGTCTCCAATTAATTTTCGATTAGGATCTGCACTCAATGTTGTTTTACCGGTACCACTTAAGCCAAAAAATAAAGCTACATCACCAGCTTCGCCAACATTGGCACTACAATGCATACTAAGCACTTCTTTGTAATGTGGAAGTATAAAATTAAGTACGGTAAAAATTCCTTTTTTAATTTCGCCTGTGTATGCCGAGCCTCCAATTAAAATTGTTTTTTCAGTGAATGATATAATTGAAAAATTTTCTGCTTTAGTGCCATCCTCGGCAGGATTTGCTTTGAAATCAGGTGCATGAATAATTTGCCATGCTGGTTGGAAATTTTTTAACTCCTCTTTGGTTGGCCTAATGAACATATTGTTGGCAAAGAGGGCACTCCAAGGCAGTTCTGTATAGAGTCTTAAGGGCAATTGGTATGCTGTCTCCGCACATGCAAATGCATCCCTTACCCACACTTCTTTTTTCTGTTCTAAATAATTTAACATTTTAGCACGTAATGGCATAAAATATTTTTCGTCCATACTGTGGTTAAATCCACCCCAGTCCATTACTTCTTCAGTAATAGCGTCTTTAATAAAAAATTTATTTTCAGGACTTCTACCCGTAAACTTTCCCGTATTTACACAAAGTGCACCGTTATCTGCCAATTTACCTAAGCCAAGTTCAATAGTTTGTTGAACCAGGTCCTCTACTTTTGATTGATAATGTATTGTCGGTTGAGCAAGGATAAAATGCTGCATAGGATAAATTTGTTTAAAGTTACCAGCTTTAAGTTCGGTTAAAAAATGATTAAAATCATTCTTTTCTTGGCACAGTTTTTTAATTGTCATGAAAATGTCAAAAAACAGCTACTATTCCTTAATTATTGCCGAACGAAAAAGGGAGAATGGTACATAAATTCCACCTTTGCGGTCTGAATGAAAAAAACAATCTTTTTAACCGCATTGCTTTCAATTTTGTGCAATAATTACTTGTTGGCACAGCTGCGTGTTGTTAAAGATACATTAGACAAATATGGAGATAGTGTAGTGGTGACCGCAACAAGAACAGAACGCAAGTTAAGTAACCTTACAGTACCTGTGACCATCATCAATGCTAAAACGATTCAGCAAAACGGATCTCTAAGACTAACCGATATATTAAAAGAGCAAACAGGTCTGAATTTAACAAGTGGATTTGGAGCTGGTGTACAATTACAAGGACTGAATCCCGATTATACCATTATCTTAATCAACGGTGAACCTTTGGTGGGCAGAACGGCGGGTGTGTTAGATTTAAATAGAATTGCACTAGGCAATATTAAAAAAATTGAAATCGTAAAGGGACCTTCTTCAAGTTTGTATGGTAGTGAAGCAATGGCGGGCGTTATTAATATTATAACAGATGCAACCATCGGCGCGCCATTGACATTGGGCTTACGATATGGCACTTACAATACCTTAGATGCGAACCTTGAAACAAAACTACAATCCAAAAAAGTTCAATACCAAGGTTTTTATAATACCTATCATACAGATGGGTACAGTATCCGACCTAACAGTAATAGTCGTGTAACTACCCCTATCGAAAGATATACTTCGACGCAACAACTTAAGTGGACGTTGAATTCAAAAACAAATTTGGTTTTAAATTCAAGATTCACAAACGAAAAAATTCAAAACGAAATTGCAGTCGCCAATAATGGTGTTACTATTTATTCAATAGGCAAGGAAGATATTAACGATGTCAATTTATCTGGCAACGTAAACCATCGTTTTTCTAGTACCTTAAAAACAAGTGTAAGAGCGTATTCAACTACCTACGACGCAGTACAAAATTTATTAACCATTAATGGGTTGCCTTATAGAGATGTACTGAATCACAATTTTAAAAGAGTCGAAAATCAAACAGACTGGGACATCAACAAAAATCTGCAAGCAGTTTTTGGAGTCGGTGCAGTTTGGGAAGGCGTAAAGAGTAGTCGATATGATAGTGAAAAAGTGAGAAAACAAAATGACATTCAATATGCATTTACGCAATGGGAATGGAAACCGATTGAAAAATTTACAATGATTGGTGGATTAAGGTTTGATAACAATAGTCAATTTGCATCTGCTTTTAGCCCTAAGGTCTCCATGTTGTATAAATTGAGTGCCAAACACCAATTTAGATTTAGTATTGGACAAGGCTTTAAAGCACCTGATTTTAGACAATTATTTTTAGACTTTACCAATGCAGCTGCGGGAAGCTATAGTGTGTTTGGCGCGGCGCAAGCACAACAAGTAATTGCGAATTTGGATAGATTAGGTCAAATTGGAAACTTGTTTCCCAATTATTATCTCATAAAAGCCCTTAAGCCAGAATATTCAAACGGAGCACATTTTACATGGGATTGGAAAGTCAATCAACAATCCAATGTATCCGTTCAACTTTTTAGAAATGACATTAAGAATCTAATTGAATCACAACAAATAGGTACTTATATTTCTGGTGCTCAAATTTATAGTTACATTAATATTGGGCGCGCTTTTACAACTGGATTTGAATTGGAAGGTCAACACAAATTGAATGCTGCTTGGACCCTTAGTGGTGGGTACCAATATTTAGTGACTGGGGATAAGGATCAACTAGCTGAGATTAAAGCAGGCACGGTCTATACAAAAAATAGCCAAGGCTACAGCAGGTTATTGAAGTTGAATGAGTACGTTGGCTTGCCCAATACCAGTAAGCATAAACTACAATTAAAAGTTAATTATAATTCCCCCAAGGGTTATTACTTGAATGCAAGAGCCATTTACAGAAGCAGGTGGGCAGTTAACAACAATAATGGTAACGAAGTTTTTGATAATGGAGATGTCTTTGCTAGTGGCTATATCGTATTTAATACAGCTGCTGGCAAGGCATTCAAGAATGGATTAAGTGTTCAAGCGGGTATTGATAATATCAACAATTATATTGATGCCGCCAACTTGCCTAATCTCCCAGGAAGAACGATGTTCTTGAGTATAAGGTATCAAATTCAAAATAGAAACAAATAAAATAGTAATCATAAAAAACAAATCAACATGAAAAAGATGGTATCAAAAATTGCAATGATCTTGAGTGTGAGTGTAACAATGTTAGCTTGTTCAAAAGACGAAGAGGTTGTAGTAGTCCCAGTGAGTGCGGTTGTAGTAAAAGATTTGGCAGCAGACACCGTAACGGGTATTGGTCCAGATGGTCGACCTCAAAGTGCTGGCACTACAACTTATTATAGCCTAGTAGATAATAAAGTGATTGCTTCTACTGACGCAGCAACTACTAAATGGGATATAGCTTTTAGCGCAACTAAAATTCTAGTAAATACAGGAACCAGCGGCCCAGGTTTAGGTGGTGGATTTGTATTTAAAGGTTTGTTTGATGATTTAAAAACAATTCCTACTGACTCAGCATTTGCTACCGACAATGCCAATGCGTCTTCTTATGCTATTCCTTTTGGAAGCGGAAGAGGCTGGTATACCTATGATGGATTGACAACTTTAGTGAATCCAATTGCAGGCCGTGTATTAGTCATTAGAACTGCTGCTGGAAAATACGCAAAGATTGAAATCATTAATTATTATAAAGGAGGTACTACTTTGCCTGCCAATGCAAGTGATGCAGATAAATTAACGAAGCAACGTTACTACACTTTTAGATATGCGTATCAACCTAATGGATCTAAAACATTTTAGTAAAAAACACATTCAATAAAACTAAAGTGTAAACTTATACTTTAGCTTTAAAGCTCCAAGTGATTAAAAACTCCGCAACGGTTTCGTTCGCGGAGTTTTTTCCTTTAGATAAGGTTGTTATCGTTTTACCTTCTCCAGTAGCTATGGATTCGTTGATGGCTGCTTGAATTGCTGCGCCATCCTCACAAGTAAATAAAATTGTTCCAGTTGCTTTTTTGATAAAATTCACTTCAAGTTTCACGACCAACATGCTAATTTTTGGATGACGTTTGTACACTTGTCCAAATGCCAACATGCCCGAACACATTTCTGCAGCCATGGCTTCCACGGCAAAATAGATAGACTTAAAAGGATTTTTACTAAACCAGCTATATTTAATTTTTACCGTGCAGCTATTTTCGTCAAAATGCTGAATACGAAGTCCAGCAAAAAATGCAGCAGGTAATTTTTGAAATAAAAAAAATCTAAAAGCGATCGGGTTACTAATTAGCTTGCTAAATTGTTTAAAATTAGGGTTCATGTCCATTGAATTGTAGTTAAATATAATAGATAAACCTTAATTTAGTAAACTTAAACGAAGCTTTATGAATCAAGGATTGCAAACCTATGACTACATTGTATTTGTATTGTATTTTATCTTAATCTCCTCTTATGGAATTTGGATCTATCGAAAGAAGCATGCAAGTACAGCCAATTCGAAAGATTTTTTCTTGGCAGAAGGGCAGTTAACATGGTGGGCAATAGGAGCAAGTTTAATTGCCTCTAATATATCTGCAGAACAATTTATAGGCATGAGTGGCAATGGTTTTAGACTTGGTTTGGCTATTTCTGTTTACGAATGGTTGGCGGCAGTGTCCTTGGTCGTGGTTGCTATATTTTTTATGCCGGTTTATTTAAAGAACCGAATTTACACCATGCCGCAATTTTTGAAAACAAGGTACAATGAAACAGTGGCTATGATCATGGCTATTTTTTGGCTCTTCTTATACATCTTCGTGAATCTAACTTCTATTTTATACCTTGGCTCAATTGCCATTAATAATTTAACTGGGGGCACACATTTTCATTTGATCATGATTGGCTTAGCAGTCTTTGCATTGTTTATTACACTAGGAGGGATGAAAGTGATTGGCTATACAGATGTGTTTCAGGTATTGATTTTAACTGTGGGTGGATTAATCACTTCTTATATTGCATTGACAGTGGTGAGTGAACAATTTGGCATGGGCAAAAGCATGATCGCTGGATTTAAACATTTAATGCAAGCAGCACCCGATCATTTTAAAATGATTTTTGATAAACCAGGTCCAGGGTCAACACAAAAGGAAATAGAAGATTATGCGAGTTTGCCAGGTATTGCCATGATGGTTGCTGGTATCTGGGTGGCACATTTAAATTATTGGGGATGTAATCAATACATCACTCAAAGAGCTTTGGGAGCGGATTTAAAAACTGCAAGAACAGGCATTTTATTTGCTGCGTTTTTAAAATTAATGATGCCTATTTTAGTTGTTATACCTGGTATTGCAGCTTATGTTTTATATCAAAATGGTGGATTGCAAACGCAGATGATGACCAATGGGGTTTTAAATCAAGACAATGCGTATTCTGCAGTGGTTGGTTTTTTACCTGTTGGTTTAAAAGGATTGTCTATGGCGGCTTTGACAGCAGCAATTGTAGCATCACTTGCAGGTAAAGCCAATAGCATTTCAACTATTTACGCTTTAGATATTTATAAAAAGTATATCAACAAAGAGGCGAGTGATACAAAGATTGTACGTATAGGTAGGGTAATGATTGTGTTATCCTTAATCATTGCAATTGTTATCAACTGGAAGGACACATTAGGTATTGGAGGCAAGGGTGGATTTGAGTTTATTCAAAAATATACAGGCTATATTTCTCCAGCTATCTTCCCTGTTTTTTTATTAGGTTTCTTTTGGAAAAGAGCTACTTCTAAAGCAGCTATCACGGGTATTTTTTTAGGAGTTGTATTGTCAATCGTGTTTGATAAATTCCTTCCAGGTTGGATGGGTAACGAAACCCTATTGTATACTGCGTACCCAACCGCTTCGGGTAGTTTTGAAATTCCTTATTTAATTCAAATGGGCTGGGTATTTTGTTTTACTACTTTGTCTATTATTCTTATTAGCTTATTAGATGTGAATGGTCAAAAGCATGAAAATGAAATCACGGAGGATAAAGGGCAATTTAAATTATCCAATGCACATTTGGCAATGGTGATGTTGGTATTAGGAGTAGTTATTGCACTTTATATAAAATTCTGGTAGTTCCTTCCAGAAGGAAGTAGGAAGGATTTATATTAGTTGCATACTAAGATGTCCAATGGTTGTAAAAATGGCACAACGTATCAATACGCCCATGCTACACCAAAAAACCATTTTGTTGGTAGGCACATTAAAGCCAACACCAACCCCAATACTAATAGGAGCGCCAACGGTGATAGTGCCTAATAGGCCTAGCCCAATTACGCCGTATTTTTCCCAGATTTTTAAAACAAACCCTGGTTCCGATTTAGCAGGCTTTGGTTTTCTAAATTGGTTGAGCCATTTTTTTATTTTGTCTCCAAGGTAAGCAGCTACCAATACACCCGCTAGGCCACCTATAGCACTTGCTGAAAAAATAACAAAGGGCGATAATTTAAATGCAAATCCAGCTGGGATAGCGGCATAAATTTCGAAAGTGGCTAGTCCTGCAACAGTTAATATTTTATATAGCATGGATTTATTTTAAAGGACAAAGCTAAGGATTAATAGTAGCTCATAACTTATTCTTTTATTAAATAAAACTTAACTTTAAGTAACCTAAAATTTAAAGTATGGAACGCAGGCAACTTTTAAAACAAGCTACATTTGCAATTGCAGCTTTCTCCTTTTCACGTGAGTTATATGCCAAGGAGGCAAAAGAAGACGGTATGTTCAAAGGGGTCAATATGCCTTTAGCGCAAAACAATATGATTCGTTTGGGCTCTAATGAAAATCCTCATGGCCCATCTGCCTTAGCCAAACAAGCCATGATGGATGCGGTAAGTATATCTAATCGATATCAGTGGGATATGAATGCCACTTTAAAAACGGAGATTGGTAAAATGACGGGGCATACGAAGGATCATGTGGCATTAGGCGCAGGCTCATCAGAATTACTAGGTATTGTTTCATTGTGGGCTGCTTATAAGAAAGGGAACGTTGTTGCATCTGAGCCTACTTTTAAATTATGGATGCCTGCGGCAAGAAGAATGGGGTTACCTACAAAGTTGGTGCCGTTAACTGCCACAAAACATAATGATTTAAATGGCATGGTTCAAGCTATGGATGATCAAACTAAGATGGTGTATTTGTGCAATCCCAATAATCCAACAGGCACGGTGAGTCCAACCAGTGAGTTAGAAAACTTTATTAAAAAAGTAGCGAGCAATACAATTCTTTTAGTAGACGAAGCTTATACCGACTATTATGACACGCCGTCCATGGCTCATTTAATTGATACGTATCCTAATCTTGTTATAGCAAAAACCTTTTCAAAAACTTTTGGGATGGCAGGAGCCAGGGTAGGCTATGTATTGGCACATCCTAGTACCATTAAACAATTGAATGAATTTCAAGCTTGGGCAAATGCCGGTCCTTCTGCTGTATCGATGCAAGGCGCCTTGGCAGCGATCAAAGACAAAGCTTTTGTTGCTTATTGCAAATCCGAAAATATCAAAGCAAAAGATATATTGTATAAAGGGTTCGACGATTTAGGCATTGCGCATATCAAATCTTTTACAAGTTTTGTCTATTTTGATACTGCAACATATAAAAAAGATATCCCAGCTTTATTATTAGCCAATAATATAATGGGTGCTAGACCGTTTGAACAAAATAGTACTTGGCTTAGAATTAGTATAGGTACTGTAGCAGAAATGGAAAAAGTGGTTGCCGTCTTGAAAAGCGGCGTTTAAAAATATCAATAAAAAAGGGCCTAAATTGTAGGCCCTTTTTTTATAGTTGAATTAAACTTTTTTTGGAGGTAAAGCAAAAGCGGTTGCTTGATGTTCGAATTGACCATTGTGCGCGCCATCACAGAAAGGCTTGTTTTTACTTAAACCACATCTGCAAAGTCCTAATACATTTCTACCACCTAAATCATAGGCGTTACCTTCTCTATCTACGATGGTAAAATCTCCTTCTATTTTTAAAGAACCATTGTTGTTAACTGTAATTTTAGTTGACATATTGAATGTTTTTATGTGAGCTGTAAAGGTATTGATAATTTAAAACATTTATTTTTTAAATTAATACAAATCTATAACAGCTGCTTGACTAGGGTAATAAATATTTAAACCAAGATGATTGGCTTCTTTAATTTGTGCTTGAATATTGATTTCACAATTGGTACAAGGTTTTAGATGTGTAATATAAATAGCTGTTTTATGTAAGCTGCCATTTGTTAACCTGTCTAATTTACCTAACTCATCCATAAGTAATGAAGGGTTTAGGTGACCAAATAAAGATTTTGCGGGAACGCTATTATCAAAAGACACTTC
>JBFYPO010000042.1:0-7013 GCA_041303215.1 Asinibacterium sp.
CACCGCGGAGTTCGACTCTCTCGGTTGGCAGCCACTTAAGGCTTCTTGATGATGGCACAAAGATAAGACATTAATAAAAACGAACCGAATTAATTCGGTTCGTTTTTACATTTTACCATTTAAGCTGCGCAATAACCTCCCTCATACTCCATAAATAAAGAAGGGGTCCTGTTGAAAAAAGTGCTAAAAAAACATAGGTCACATATTTCATTAAATAGAATGGATTAGGCCCTTTTTTAGCTTCATGCTTTATTGTATTGATCATTATGAGGTCGAAGAAATAAACTATTGGTAAAATAGATAAAAAGAAAAATAAAAAATGATACCCATTGGTCAATTTTTCTGATGTTAATTGATTGACTGCAATTAAAAGGGGGATTGCAATTCCAAATAATAAAATATATAATTTGCTATCGTTTCTATTCGGCGTGTTTGTATTTTTCATAGATCGACTATTTATTTTTCGTTTTTACGTAATACACAAGCCTTATAATTATATAAACAAGCTTCTTGATTTTTAATGTAAATATTAACGGCTTGTACAAATCCAGTTACACCACCCAATATGCCACCACCAAGTCCAACCGCACCGGTGCCAATAAATGGAATGATGGAACCATACATCGAACCTAAAGCACCCCCACTTGCAGCCAAGCTACTTCCTAATAAAATAAAATTAGATCGATAAGAGGAGGCGGCAGTAGTTAAGCATGCCTTGTATTCATAACAACATGATTCATTGCAAGCGCCGTCACCACCGCCTTCATTCAAGTCTAAGCCCAATTCCATATTGCCAACAATAGTGTAATAATGAAACTGATTTAAAATCCAGTCGGCATTGTCTGTCCAAAGTCCAGCACTTTGTTTTTGAACCGCTTTTTCTAATTGTTGGATTTTATTTAACAGGTGTTTTTTTCGCGCATCGTTGATCATTTTTATTTGATAACCTGTCAACTTAGTTTCATTCTTAAATAGATTGGCTATGATATAATTTGAATTTGTGCTTATAATACCTGAGGTTTTTTTAAAATCATCTAAAGAGTTAAAACGATATAAATCAATCAATTTATTTTGAATCAATAGATCATCTGGGTGTAAATTCAATTGATATAAAAGTTGCATTCCAAGATCATTGATTTCTTTATCACTTCGCTTATCCTTGTATACAGCCCGAAGATAGATAGGATCAAACCTTACAATAGCCTCATTTAATGCATCAAATATGCCTCCTGACAAGGATTCAATAGGTGTTTCTATGGTTGCGTTAATGACTGGGCCTGCTTGTTCCTTTTTTGAACATGCAACCATGAACAGGACAATAAATACAAAAATTGCTGAAAATTGAATTAATTTTTTCATGCTATTATAATTTACACCTAAACTGAATTGTTCGGGTTAATAGCATTAAAATAAACATCTATCCAATTGTATTGCAAAGTATAAATACGCTGCAATGCTTAATGATACAGTTTAGAAATACGCCTAAGAGAAAATGCTTATCGAATAAAGAAAACAGCAGGTACTGGTCTTTGGCCTGTAGGATCTGAGGGCTTGATCGTTTCTTTTCCATTCACTAACAAACAACTACTTCCGCCACCATCCAAATTGATGGCTTCTTCACAACCAAGGTCTATTAATATTTGCGCAGTTTCTGTAAGGGTCGTTCCCACTGCAATGTTTTTCATACGTCCTTGTACAGCTAGTAAAATCAATTGGCCATCTTTTGTGTAGCCCATCGCGGTTCGAGGATGATGATCTGCTATTGCTTTTCCTGCGAATTTTTTTTCTTCATTATTGGTAATATATATTTTACCGGCCTTAGCTAAAACAGGTCCTCCACCTACAGCCCATTGAGCTGCCCATTTTTTTAGATCAAGCGCACGTTGTTGTTTCTTAGACAAGCTCGAATTTAAATTTTTGATAGGTGACATGGGGTTTTGTTGATACCAAAGCTGCTTGCGATTTGAATCTGTATAAGTATAAGCTACATCCATCTTCCCTGCCTTATCCATTCCAATCGCTGATGCTAATACATGTGTATAGTAGAGGCTATCTTTTCCTTTTCCCTCAACAGCTTGCTTATTTAAGGCTAGTAAATGTCCGTCGTTGACAAGGACATTTAAATTGGTATTATGCTTAAATTCAAAAAATGAGGCGTTCATCACGATGGTTGGATAGGATAATTTCTCGTAAAATTCGGTTGGTGTTTTACGTCTGTACAAAGTGGTATCCACACCGATCTGCATCTTTGGGTCTGTCGTATTAATGATTACATAATAAGCCTTAAAAGCGCTATCATTCAAGTTCGTTGAATTAGATGTATATACTTGTATTGAACTAGTCATTATATTAAACTCATTGGAAACATTTTTCCATTCAACTTTTTGTGCTTGTGCAAAATTTGATATACTTCCACAGCTCATGCAAATGAATAAGGCAACAATACGGAAAAATCGAGGATACTTGTTTTGATATTTCATACACAAAACAGATTGGTTTTGGTTTCTAATATCCTAAAGTTAAGGTTTCTAACGGTACAAACACGACAACAAAAAGGCCTCCCGAGATCGGGAGGCCTATATTCTAATCTTACTAAACTTAGTTATTGACTACTTAGTAGAGAACCACATTTCTTTCGTATGGTAATCTAATGTAGTAGCGCCAATTCTGTTTAACTCATTGATGTTCCAAACATACTCAGAGTTAAATCTTGGACGCATTCTATATGCTAATTTACCTCCATTGTCTTGGAATAAATCTGCTGTTGCAGGCGGTGTAAAGCCAGTATAAACTTGTACGCCATTTGCATCTTTATCTGTGTAATGGTATCTACGCATATCTACCCAAGTTTCAAATGTTCCATGTCCCCAAAGAGCGATGTATTTTTGTAACATGATCATTGGAAGCGTTAAACTGTTTGCACTTGCAGGAACTACTTTTGTATCTGCTAAAAAAGCATCTCTTTTAGCAGCTGTTAATAGGTCTGCAGCTGGTACATTCGTATTATAGTTAGCAATTAACAAATCAAAGTGCTTAGCAATACCATCTTTATAGGCAGCTAAAGCGGTCGTTTTATCACCCTTAATAAAGGCAGCTTCTGCACGCATAAACGCCATTTCTGTAGCAGTCAACACCGGGAATGGTGCGCTGTTTCTAAAGATGAAACGAGCGTTTACATCTGTAGCAGGTGCGGTGTTATTAGTACCAGTAGCTTGTGAAACGCCATGGAAATTTTCTGGACGATCTGCTCCAGCCAATACCAATTGTCCTTTTACAGGCTCAACACCTTTAAATGTTCCATTGGTATTTTTTCTTAACATATAAATCGCTCTAGGATCTGCTACACCGCTAAATGCTGGATTTAATCCACTCATTAAGTCTGCAATAAAAGCCGACTGTCTGATAGCAGTTGGAGATGCAACTGTTGCACCACCTAAATTATTTCTAAATGGACCGAAGAAATTATTAGTCGCACTTACAGTAGTTGCTGCAAATTTAACCAACGCGTCATCACCCGTTTCTTTCATTGCAAGGTTTGTATAATACAATACTGAATCCGCTTTATAGATAGACTTGTTAGTTAAATGATGGTGTGTTCTTGCTAAAACACCATACACAAATTTCTTCCACTTGGAAACATTACCACTATATAAGAAGGCGTCGCCTTTTGTTAATGCTGCCTGACTTCCATTCTCTCCAGTTTTATTTAATAAATCTAAAGCTTCGAAAGAAAGTTTTCTTGCATGTGCATACACTTCTTCTTGTGTATCATACTTAAATGTAATTAAGTCTGTATTGAACGCTTCTTTTAAAATTACTTCTCCATGATAATCTGTTAAGGTTAACCAGCTCCAAGCAAAAATTGCTTTTCCTACACCGGCTATTTCCCATTGTTTATTTTCTATAGCCCACTCAATCATTTTCATATTATTTTGACCAATATCATAATAATGAGAGCGCCAGAAAGATTGTGCGATATCCGTATTGGTATGACCCATTCTGTCAAAATTACTTTGTGTACCAGCGAAGGCAAAGTTTTGTACATATGCACCAATGTATCGAATATCGCTCATTGGACCATGTCCGCCATAGTTACCCGCCATAGATGCAACGATCTGTGGCATTAAAGTTTCAGGCGCCACCTTTACATTATAGTTCGGGTTTTTGTAGGCCTCGTCTATTTTTTTAGAACAAGACGCCACCAAAACAATCAAGGCGCTTATTGCTAAAATATTTCTAAAATTATATTTCATAAATAAAAGTTTTTATTGATTAAAAAGAAGCTCTAAATCCAAAGTTGAAGCTAACTGGCGCACCCATGTTTCCATAGTCAAAACCAAATCCACTAACACCTCGGCTAGCAGAACTTGTTGCACCTACAGCAGGATCAGCTCCTCTATAATTGGAAATAAGAATTAAATCGTTAATCGTTAAAAATACATTTAATGATTTAGCTAATTTATCTACACCACCGTGTAATAATTTCTTTACATTATAGTTAAAAGTAAGGTCTCTCAATCTAAACCAGTTTACATCTTTTTCGATAAATGCTTCTTCTGGCATGGTTGTATAATATAAAGAGTTTGTTGCTGGTGTAATAGAAATGTTGTTTGGTGTTGGAGAAGTTGTATTCTCTTTTCCATCTCTTAAAACCCCAGGCACTACTCTTGCAATATTTCTATCTGCTGTGATGGCACTTCTACCAATGGTAGTTAAGTATCTCTCTGTTGCATTAAAGATATCACCACCCACTTTAACATCCCATAAGAAAGAGATTCTTAAATCTTTATAAGTAATGTTATTTAACCATCCTAAAGTAAAGTCTGGGTTACGATCTCCTCTAACTTTAAATGTTGCATCAATTAATGGCAATCCTGTTGTCGGATTAATTAATATTTGACCTGCATTGTTTCTAAGGTATCCATGAGAAGTAATTGTTGTAGTTGGTCCACCATTGGTTAAACCACCTCTTGCATTACCATACACCCAAGTGTCAGAAATATAAAACTCTGGAACGTTAGTAGGCAATGAAGTTACCTTATTACGCATTCTGTTAAAGTTGAATCTAGTATTCCATGAGAAGTTCTTTTTATTTACTACTAAGTAGTCTAAAACAACTTCAATACCAGTGTTTTCGTTTGAACCTACATTCAATGTATTTAACACATAACCAGTACCATAACTTGCTCTGAAGTTTTCAGCGATCAAGTCCGTGTTTTCTGTTTTATAATAAGTCGCCTCTGTATTTAATCTGCCATTGAAGAATTTTAATTCTGTACCAAACTCCATTGTCTTTTGACGCTCCGGAGTTAAGTAAGGATTCGCATTGGTGAAATCATAATAGTATCCACCACCACTTCCAGTGTTAAAGTTTAAAATAGACTGGTTCGCATATGGTGCACTTGAACGAGCGGTACTCGCCAAAGATCCTCTCAACTTCCAATAATTTGCCACTTCTTTCACTATAGGGAAGATGTCTGACATAATAATACTCACACTTCCTGCAGGGTAATTATAGGCTCTGCTAGAAACCGGGAAAATAGAAGACTCTTCGAAACGGTGAGAATACGTTAAGAATACTTTATTGTCATAGTTCACAGCTGCTTCACCGAAATAAGCTGCTTGACGATTGATATTATAGTTTGGTAGACCAAAGCGGTTCATGTTGCTATTGCGAATTCTTGAAGCAACTGCAGTATTACCACTATCTGTTCTGTTTGCATCTGTTAAGTTGTTACCAAAAATAGAAGTCGTTTGTGTTTCATAATCCTGCCACATATTACCTACCATTAATCTAGTATTCACTTTACCAAAGCTTTTCTTAGCAGTTGCAGTTACGGTATGGTTATAGCCATAATAATTACGATAGTAATTCTCTAAGGCTCCTTTTTGTGCACGACTTAAGAAGTTAGAAGCAGAATCCCATTTTGTATAACCATTTTGTTGATAGGTATCATAACCAACTCTACCATTGATTGTTAACCAACTTGTTGGTGTATAGTTTACAGCAAGTGTCGCCACTGTTCTTGAAACTTCGTCTCTACTTCTGTTCCTGTATAAGTTAAAATATGGATTGTCTAACTCTGCATTTGGATCTCCAGTAAATAAGCCTTTTTTAGTGCCGTTAGGATTTAACCAATCTTCTGCATTGTTATCCACTGGCCAAGACAATAAACTTAATACATAACCTTTCACACCTCTTAATGGTTTGTCGTTTGTGCTTTTAATATAGCTTACGCTTGGTGAAATTTCTAATGTTTTACCAATCTTATGATTAGACACAATTCTGTAATTGTATTTTCTAAAATTATTGGTTGGTACAGGAGAATTTTCATCTAAATAAGAACCTGATAAACGCACGGAGTGATTTCCTTTACCATATTCTAAAGACACATTGTGTGTGTTTGAAAAACTAGTTTGAAAGAAATTATGCAAGTTGTCGTATCTAGTTGCGTTTTTATCTCCTTTGATCGGATAAGGCAGTCTTTGTCCAAAATAAGAAAAAATATTTTGGTTCACACCGTTTAATCCAGCATCAAATTCTGTCATGATTTCTGGATACCTTGTATAAGTAGACAGTCTTAAACTATTATCATAATTCACTTTGATTTTTCCATCGCTATCGCCGCCTTTTTTAGTGGTGATCACGATTGCACCAGAACTTGCTTGGCTACCATAAAGCGCTGTTGCTTCTGGACCTTTTAAAACTGTTACATTTTCAATATCGTTCGGATTCAAATCAGCAATACGATTGGTATAGTCATTAGATCTGTTTTCAGAGGCTACGTTTGCACTTGTTGGCTTTACAGCTAAACCTGTGTTTCTGTTATTTTCTTGTACAGAAGAGTTATCAACGATCACACCATCAATGATAAATAAAGGAGAGTTATCCAAAGACAAAGAGTTAAAACCTCTTAATACAATTTGAGAACTCGCACCTGCTAAACCACTTGTTGGGTTGATTGTCAAACCAGCAATACGACCTTGTAAACCATTTACAAAGTTGTTACGTT
>JBFYPO010000043.1:0-4434 GCA_041303215.1 Asinibacterium sp.
TGGCATAAAGCCAGCCCAATTAAAAGATCATTGGACTGGCCTTACACATCATGTTGGAAATGACAATGAATATTTCGTATTAGGAGGATATCAGTTTGCCATTTTGGAAGTGATTAGTTAGAACTTAAAGCTCATTCCAATATTGATACTGTAATCAGCAAATGCTGCGTCACCTCTAGCAAAGACACCTGTATCATTTGTTCTCATAATATCCGCGTAGCTTTGAGGTCGCTCACGTCTTAAAGCCACAGGCGTATACAAGAAGAAATTATATTTTTTATACATGTAAGTAACCCCTGGTTCTGCAGATACAATATTTCCTGGTCTTCTGAATCCAGTGCTTTTGCCTATCAAGTCGTAAGTAGGTATACACTCATACCTTAAACCTAATGAATAAGTCCATGCTTGGCTATTCAAGTTCAAGCCTGATCTTACCATATATTGATCTGCCACACTCATTACATTCGAAGTATATTTGATGGCAGATGCAGTAGGCGTTCCACCTCTTGTAGTGCTTACGCCATTATTATCTCTAGGATTCAATAAATAAAACGCATTCGCATAGGCACTCCAATTCGTATTGATTTGTCTAAATCCATACAACTCTACCGTTACCCCAAATCCACCATCACCAGGTTGTATAGATTGGTCTACGAATCCAGTGCGCTTTGCAGTTGGTGTATATTGAAATTCATCCTGTGCTTTATAGTTTCCCGTAGGCAATTTTATACCCAGTCCTGCCATCAAGTTGCCCTTTTTATTTGCATCAGGTGCAATTAGCCATCTGTATGCTGAAATTCTTACATCCCCTAGTCCTCTAGCTGCTGTGGCAAAACGATAAGGACTAGTATTGCCTAAATGTTCATATTTAGACGTACGCTCATAATTCACCAATGGAAGACTTGCACCTACCATCCAATTTTTATTGATATTCCTTGTTATAGCAAAATCCATGGCACTGGTGTAATTGATTACTTCTGACCCTTCTTCCACTCTGAACTTTTGCTCATCTGTGCCATTAAAATGTTTATAGGATTTAAAATACCTATAATTCACATTCAATGTCCATTTGGAACTGTCTTCCTCATGCATACCTGCATGTTCCATGGTACATAATCCGCCCACTGTTCTGATAGCAACGCAACCTTGCGCAGCTAATTGATTGATCAAGCCAAGGCATAAAATTGCCCCTATGAAGATAGATTTTTTCATGAGTTTTAATTTAGATAATACAGTAGCTGATTGCTCATAATCTAAAACATTTGTGTGGAATGCTTTAAATCACAATCAGGTACTTTTTAATTTTAGGCGCTAAAATTTGCTGCCTATTTTTTCATTTTTAATTTGGAAACGATATAGCTTCCTAATGCTTGCCCTTTTTCGGTACTTGTGATACAAGAATTGTGAAAATGGATACCTCCGTAAAAACGAGCCCAATTGTTTTCTTCCGCTGCATGTCTGAATGATTTGAAACTTCTGTTTTCAATACCAAATTCCAATTCAGTAGAATCTGTATAAGCAAAATCATCACCATAGACACTCGTTAAAGCTTCTGCAGCTGCAGAAGAAATGGTAGAATGACCACAAGTAAATTCTGGGAATGCAGGCGTTTGTAATAAAGGCCTCCAATTCGGATCAATATATTTATTGATCACTGATTCAGGGCGCACTGTTTTATAAGTATATTTTGCATCCCAGGTGTGGATGAACGCATCAAACAATGCAATGGCCGTTTTTGCATAAGCATACACAGCAGTATTAAAATCTTTTTTCGCTGTTTTATTCGCAATGCCTACAATGCTCATCCAATGCCCTGGAGGTGAAAACTTTTTGGTACTAAACATAGCATGCCCAGTCACATTTACTTTAAACGGATTGTCATCCCAGAAATTAGCAATATGCTTTTGCTCTTCCGTTAAACTATCCCCTGCATTTTTTACCATCATTAAATGCTTGTAATATTCACTGTTCTTGTCTGTAACATTAAAAGCGGGTGGCGGTGATGGCCTAAACTGATTGGCACTATCAATGGCCATAGGTCTAATCTCTGCCCAATGTGGTTCTGCTGCAGAAGCATACATAGGTGGTGTGGGCACCCATCTTCCTGGAGAATCTTTTACGGTATACCTTTCAGCACTTCTTGTTTGTGCGTAATTGTCTTTTTTACTCCATGCAATAATTACTGTACTTACTTCTTTAGCAAATGCCTCAGATGCCTTAATCATTTGACTAGACATGCCATTTGACTTCACTAATTTTCTTAAACTATCTGTATAATCCTGCATACTTCCTTCTGGAAAAGTAACGGCCTGACCCACAGTGGCATAAGCAACCAATGCTGCATAAGGAAAATCAATATTCGCTGTATCCTTTGGCAGAGGTATTGCTGTCAAGCCTTGTAACTGACCTGCTAAGCTTTGGTATTCACTTGGAGCGCCCGCTGCTACCACTTCATAACCAGCAATCGCAGCGTATGCGTAGTTTCTAGAAGCCACGATTGGGCTAAAATTATTACCCATCACCACCTGATTTAATTCATGCACTGTGTAAGCGTATAAATCAGGATTTGAAGTGATTTTTTTATAGTCATTAGAGGTATTACATGCAATGATCGTTATTGCAAAAAGCAATAGGATGTATAATTTATTCATGAGTTCAATTAAAAATAGTAAAATAAAATTGGCAAGTGCTTTATTAGCAACTGCACAAATGAGTAAGACCTGCTTGAGCAGGACCTTATAGTAAGGAATAAAAATTAAGCAATTACTTTTGGAGGCGGACCTTGTACCGTTAAATAATTGCTTATTAAACGCGTAGCGTAACGATAACCAGTCGTTACATTCGCCAAATTTGCTGGAGCTAGATGCCAGCTATTATTTTGTTCAATGTAATCAAAGCTGATAAACTTTGCCATTGATTTTCCGATTGGGCTAGATTTTTTGTCTGCTCCAGTGTTGGAAAGGTCTTGTGCTAATTTATAAAAATCTTCTCTTGCATTTTTAATATGCAAACGATCCTGGTTCGGGATTACTTTTAATTCGAGGCTGTCATTGTAAATTCTTCTTTGTACATATTGGTATACGATGCCTTTGATAACGATTTCACCATCTACTCTTTCGAATTGAGGATTGTTGGCATAATAAGGAAGGTTGATTGGTGTCTTAATGGTCATCAAATTGGACTCGTCAAACTCGTTTTCTTCAATCAATTGAACCAATTGATCCGCTGCTTTTTGGTCGAAGTAATTAGATACCAAACGATATCCAAACCCGTTAAAAAGCAATATGCCTAAAAATAATATAGCACCGATCTTTTTCAATACCCTAAATTATACATTTATTTAAAAATGGCCTCAATATAAGGGTGGTTTTTTTGTAATTTCACGTCCTTAAACTACCTAGACCATGCGTAAAATAGTACTTTCATTGACAGCCCTTTTGATTTTGTGCATTGCTGCAGTGTATGTATTCATTCCAAGCCAAATAGACATTAAGGGCAGGAAAATGGTGTACCAACCCACTACAAGCGTGACTAGAGGGATGATGCAAACCGAAAAATGGCCTGAATGGATGCCAAAAGAGGTAGAAATCAAGGTTTTGGGGAGCTTAGTAGCCACCATACAGACCTCCTTAATAATGGATGGCGTTCAAATACCGGTTGAATTTTCCATTGAAAATGGAGAAAATAAAAATTCAATTATTGGTTTTGAAACAAGCATGGACAATCGTCAATGGTCGCCGATAGCAAGGGTTCAATATTACATTTTTGCAAAAAGGATACAAAGTAAGTTAGACCATGTTTTAGAGGCAGCTAAAAATTACTATAATTATAGCAAAGGGATATATGGATTTGAAATTGTAGAGACAAAAGTGAAGGACTCTAGCTTGATTGCAATTGATCAAACATTGAAGGATACACCTTCAATAGCTCAAATTTATCAAATGGTGAATCAATTGGAGCAATATATTCTTACGCATAATGGCAAAGCAAAAGGGGCTCCAATGGTGAACATTACAAGATTGGATGAAAAAGAAGTTTATACACAGGTAGCCATCCCATTAGAAAGAGATATACCAGTCAGTGGAGATTTTACAATTAAGAAAATGGTTTTAGGAAACTTACTTTCTGTAGAGGTTCAAGGAGACCAAGCAAAAGTGAATGATGCTTTCGAGGCAACGAAACTTTATATCAACGATAAACAAAAATATTCTCCAGCAATCCCTTTTATCATCTACAATACAAATAGATTATTAGAAAAGGATGCTAGTAAATGGAAGTCTACCATCAATTATCCAATTTTTTAACTTGCTTTTAGTTTTGAGCACCTTTAATTTTTAAATTGTATCAGTCTCAAGCTATCCGAATTCATTCCTAACACATAGGCCAATTGCTTATTAAATTGAATGGGCGCTATTTGTCTTACTTGACCTTTGA
>JBFYPO010000044.1:0-9685 GCA_041303215.1 Asinibacterium sp.
GAATGGGTGAATTACGCAGGTACCCGTTTTTATTCCAATGATTTTGATCAAGCATCTGCAGATTATTATGACGCCCTTAATGCTACCACTAAAGCTATTTATAAAAATAATTTCAACTTTAAACTAGGTTCAGAAGTTAAATTAACAGGCAACTGGATGGCTAGAGCAGGAACTGCTTATTACGGCAGTCCATACAAAAATGAGTTTGCAGATGAGAATGGCAAATCAGTTGTGACACCTTCTCGTTTCATTGTATCAGGAGGTATTGGATACAGAACCAACAAATATTTTGTAGACTTTACAATCAGTGCTGCAAATAACAAAGAGGCGGTAGTGCCTTACCGTTTATTAGATAAGCCAAGCCCTATCGCTGTTCAAAATAGCAATGCTGTTATGTTTCATATTGGATACGGTATCAGGTTCTAATCGTCCTAAGAAAAAGCGATCTTGTTATATCAAAAAAAGCCATCCTATCGGATGGCTTTTTTTATTGCATTCATTGAATGATTTACTTTGAAGCCTCTATTTCAAGTCTTCCAATTTTAAACCTTGGTTCACTTTGATATCGGAATATTTTACATTTAATTTAAACTGCCCTAAGTCCAATACTTCCTCGTTGGCAATTTGAACACCACCAACCGATTTGTACTCTTTGAAAAATTGCTGCTGTGTAACTGACCCTCTGCCAGGCACTTCCTGTGTAGTAGCTACTTTTGCTAATAAGAAAGTCTTACTGTCATAAAAGCGGTGAGATACTTTACCTGATGGTGTTGTTACTTCAAGGTCAATCACATCTGCCCCTTCAATTTTGTCCGCACCTGCAATCTTTAATTTATAGCCATTCTTTACAAAAATGGTTTCTGGATATAAGGTTGCTGTTTCATTTAAACTCTCTTTTAAGTCATCTGTAATAGGCGCTTCCATACCTTGTTGCGCTACACTATATTTACCATTTACGACTGCTTGCTTAGAAACCACCATGCCTCCCATTGACATTGTTACAATCGCATTACCAGGCAATACCT
Organism: Asinibacterium sp.; assembly: GCA_041303215.1. Taxonomy (GTDB): domain Bacteria; phylum Bacteroidota; class Bacteroidia; order Chitinophagales; family Chitinophagaceae; genus Sediminibacterium. Next base: position 1,026 of record JBFYPO010000044.1, read on the forward strand.
TCGTTTGATTCATTTCAATTTCACGACCCATTAAAGCAGCCTTCCCTTTATACTGAATGTCTTTAACATTATTTAAAGCAGCTTGACCACCCAATGCAGCAATCACTTTGTCCAATAATACGGCAGGCGTTAATGAAGCATCTGCTTTCGCTTCCACTTGTGCAGCCACCTCATTGCCTTCAATATCAAAATACTTTATAGGACCATATTTATCTAATCCTTTTGCAATTTGTTTCGCATTGCCCACAATGACAATATGCATTTGATTCGGGTTCATGAATAATTCAGCTACTTCCTTTACTTTAGTAGCATCCACAGCCGCTAAATTTGTTAAGTACTTTTGATAGTAGTCTGCAGGCATTTTATTACGCGCAATATTCAATGCAAAATTGGCAATAGTAGCAGGGTTTTCTAAAGACCTTGCAAATCCTCCAGACAAATAGTTCTTCATTCTATTTAATTCATCTTGGCCTACTTGTTCATTTCTTAATATATTGATTTCACGTAATAACTCTTGTACTGAACTATCCGTTTTGTCATTTCTTACAGCTGCTTCTGCTTGGAATAATCCAATTTGACGACTTGATTTTAAAGAAGAATAAGCGCCATACGTAAAGCCATGCTTTTCGCGCAAATTGGCAAATAAACGACCAGAAAATCCACCGCCTAAAATATTATTCATCACAGAGCCAGCTATATCGTTCGCTGAGCCAGGATATAAATCAACAGCAGATGCAATAGTTACCACACTTTGTACACTAGAGGGTCTATCTACAATCGCCACATAAGTTTGTGAAGGTTTTGTTGGTTTTGCAAAATCCTGTTTAGCAAGCTCCCCTTTTTTCCATGCACCAAAACTTTTTTCTGCTAATGCTTTCGCTGTAGCTGGCTCAATATCACCCACAAAAACTAAATAGGCAACATTTGGTTTCCAATAAGTTGATAAAAACGTTTTTACATCACTCAATGTGACATTATTAACCGTCTTTGTGGTCATCATTTCGCCATAAGGATGGTTCGCGCCATAAACCAATTTCTTAACCACATTTCCTGCAATGGCATCAGCGTCATCTTTATTTGACTCAATTCCAGAAAGTGTTTGTGTACGAATTTTCTCCAATTCTGTATTTGACAATGCTGGTTGTAAAACAACTTCAGCCATTAAATTTAATAAGGCTGGGAAATTCGTCTTTAAAGAAGCTACTGATGCAGACTGCGCAGAGGTGGATAAGCTACCGCCTAAAAATTCAACTGCCTCATCTAATTCAGCTTTTGATTTTGTTGTTGTACCTCTTTTTAACAGTGCGCCAGCCATTTCTGCTACACCCGCTTTATCCCCTTCTTTAAAACCATCATAGTCCAACGCAAGTGTTGCACTCACTTTTGGCAATTTTGTATTTTTTACGACAAATACTTGCAACCCATTTGCTAAGGTAAACTTAACTGGATCACCCACTTGAATCACAGGTGCTTTCCCCGGCATTGGCGCTTTAGAGCGATCAACATTTTGTGCCATTGAAACCAAGGGCAATAAGAATATAAAAGAATAATATAGTTTTTTCATAAAATTAATTTTTAAAGTAATCATCTATCTGCGCTTACTTAGTAGTTGGTTTTTCTTTTGGTAAATAATACAATACAATTCTATTGTCTTTATTCAAATACTTTTTAGCCACATTCAAAACATCTTGTCTTGTTACTTTATTGTATTTCTCTAATTCCGTATTGATTAAATTTGCATCTCCAAAATACACTTCATTGTTCGCTAAGCTTTCAGCAATACCCGCCATGGTTGCATTACCAGTTACTAACTGTGTTGTAATTTGATTTTTTACTTTCTGAAACTCTCTCTCTCCAACTAATGCTGTTTTTAATTGATTGATTACCGTATCCATGCTTTGCTCTAAAGCTTCAATTTTTACACCCATATTCGCGATAGCCAATGCAATAAATAAGCCTTCGTCTTCATTAAAGAAGGGCACTGATTGTGCAGCTGCTGCTTGTTGTTTTATATCAACCAAGGCTTTGTTCATTCTAGAAGATTCACCACCAGATAAAATAGTAGACAATACATTGAATGCATAATACTCATCACCACCTTGTTTAGGTGCTCTATAAGCTTGGAATACACCAGGTAATTGAATATTGTCATAAATCACATCTCTTACTTCACCTCCCAATGCTGGCTCTTTAATAGTTGGTCTAGGGATTGGACGATCTCCTTTTTTAATTGGACCAAAATAAGCTTCAATTTTTGCTTTTAGTTCTGCCTTATTAAAATCTCCTGCAATGGATAAAACACAATTGTTTGGAACATAGAAGGTTTTGTAGAAATTGATGAACTCATCCAATTTAGCTGCATTCAAATGATCCATACTTCCAATAGGCGTCCATTGATAAGGATGTACTTTATACGCTCTCTTTAATACTTCTGATAAGAAAGATCCATAAGGACGATTGTCAACACGTTGACGCTTTTCTTCTTTTACCACTTCACGTTGCGTATTCACCCCAATTTGTTCAATTTTTGCATGCATCATACGCTCACTCTCTAACCACAATCCTAATTCAACTTGATTAGATGGTAATAACTCATAATAAAAAGTACGATCCTGAGAAGTATTGGCATTTAACGCACCACCTGCATTGGTAATGTATTTATCAAACTCCCCTCTCTTGATATTTTCTGATCCTTCAAACAATAAGTGTTCAAAGAAATGGGCGAAGCCTGTTCTAGCAGTGTCTTCGTTTTTTGATCCTACATGGTACAAGGTTGTCACTGCCACTACTGGCGCAGAATGATCCTCATGTAAAATCACTTTCAACCCATTGGGCAAAGTATATTTCTCAAATTGAATAGCTTGCTGTGCAGTTGCTGTTTGCAAAAAAAGCATCCCGCAAATAGCCATGCCGAACTGGATACGCATAGGTATAATATTTAATTGTTATGGAGTTAAAAATAGGAAGAAAAACCAATGAACTAGTACGTATAACTACCGAAAAAGGAAAAATTATACTTATTTAACAGAAAGGCTTATCCTAGTTTGGTCCATTGTATGCTTGTATCTTTCTTAAACCAGGTCATCTGCCTTTTAGCATAGTGCCTCGTATTTTGCTGGATCGCATTGACAATAGCTTCTTTTGTTTGTTTTTCCTCAAAATAGGATAGCCATTCTTGGTAACCTACCGTTTGCAAAGCATTTAAATGAAATTGAGGAACGAGTGACCTTACCTCCTCCTCTAAACCCTGTTCGACCATTTGTAAGACTCTTTGGTTGATTCGGTCATACAATTGTACCCTTGGCATTTCAAGGCCTATTTTTTGAATTGCGAATGGTCGGTGTTTTTTTTGTTGTTGTTGAAAATCAAGAATGGATTGTCCTGTTCCTAATACCACTTCTAATGCCCTTGATAATCTTTGTGCATTTTGTTGTTCACCTAAATCTGCTGCAGCCCAATATTGTGGATCTAATTTTTCCACCTCTCCTTGCAACCAAATTAATCCATTATTTGCTAAATCGTTTTGAACTTGAATACGAATTGCTGGATCAATAGCAGGAATTGCATCCATGCCTTCCGCGAATGCTTTAATATATAAACCTGTCCCACCAACCATGACTGCCGATCCATATTGATTCAATAATTCGGCTGTCTTTTCCAAAGCATAAGTTTCAAAAACGCCTGCATTGACGGGTTCATGAATAGAATGGCTAGCGATAAAATGATGTGGCACTGAAGCCAGCTCTGCCTCTGATGGTCTAGCTACACCAATATTTAATTCTTTGAAACACTGTCTTGCATCTGCAGAAATGATTTCTGTTTTTAATTTTTTTGCAAGCTCAATGGCATACGCGGTTTTGCCAACTGCGGTAGGACCAAGAACGATATATACAGTAGGCGTCAAGATAATTAGTTTAGGCGTTAAAATGCTTCTGAACTGTCATCAAACATTCCACCATCGTCATTGTTTTCATCCTCAGCTTCATCTGTATCCTCCTCTCCTTCCCCTCCCTCTTCTCCTTCCTCTCCAAATCCGTCCTGTGCTTCTGTTAAATCATATTTCTCTTCGATGTCGGTGAAGTTAGGGCCTAGTAATCCTTTGGTGCCATATTGCATTGGGCCCACTCCTTCAATTCTTGAAACCATTGGATAGGTTTGTTCCATATCTGCATCTGCATTTTTAATCACTTGAATCAGTTGAATTAAAAAAGTCCATGATTTTGCAAAATCATATACATACACAAACTGCTGATTGGTATCTATAATTTCAGAACCTATCACCACTTCATCCATCATCAAAGGAGGTACTACATAATTTTTTTCATACACCGCTTTGCTAATTTCTCTACCGCGTTGCCATTTTTCATTGCTTCTAAAAAAAGTAGCATCATGTTTATCATCAAACTCAAATGACTTTAAAATAATCTGGTGTAAATCGATAAATTGTTGTGTATGCTTCACCAATACATCTCTATAAATCGCGTCGTCTTCTTCCCAAGAAATTCTGAATTTTAAAATGGCCATTAGGGTGATTTTGAAACGCTAAATTAGTATTTATTAGCCTGATTTTGGGCATTTTTTATCCGACTGGATGCAGGCCTATTTTAGCTGCTTCCTCCATCATAAATGAATAAGCAGCTTCGTAGTTATTGGGGATAATACCATCTAAAATTGCTTCTCTAATAGCGTCTTTAATCACCCCCACTTGTTTGGAAGGGCTTAAATTAAAAATTTGCATAATCATCTCCCCAGAAATTGGGGGCTGCCAGTTACGCATTTGATCTTTTTCCTCCACTTCTATGATTCTGGCTTTCACCATCTCAAAACCTTGTAAATACCTTTTTACCTTTACTTTGTTTTTGCTCGTGATATCCGCCGCACATAATAACATCAGCCCTTCAATGTCTTCCCCTGCATCAAAAAGCAACCTTCTTATCGCACTATCCGTTACATTTTCCTTTGTCAATGAAATTGGACGCAAGTGCAATGCAACTAATTTTTGAACCATTTTCATGTGTTCATTTAAAGGCAGTTTCAATTGCGTAAAAAGTTTAGGGACCATTCTTGCACCCACTACTTCATGTCCATGAAAAGTCCATCCAAAGCCAGGTTCGAATCTTTTTGTATTTGGCTTGGCGATATCGTGCAACAAAGCAGCCCACCTTAACCAAACATCATCGGTTGTTGATGCGATATTATCTAACACTTGTAAAGTGTGGGAAAAATTATCTTTATGGCCAATACCATCTAGGGTCTCTGCACCTTCCAATTTTAATAAGACTGGAAAAATATGTGTCAATAGACCCGCCTCTTTCAATAAATACCAACCTTTAGAAGGTTGCTTACTTTTCATTATTTTTTGCAACTCATCTGTGACCCTTTCTTGTGAAACGATTTTGATTCGATCCGCCATGTGCTGGATCGCCTTAAATGTTGCCGCCTCAATGATAAAATCTAGTTGTGTTGCAAAACGTATAGCACGCATCATTCTTAAAGGATCATCATCAAAAGTTTGTTCTGGTGCTAAGGGTGTTTTAATTATTTTGGATGCCAAATCGGCTAGTCCGTTGAATGGATCTAATAATGCGCCAAAATTTTCTGAGCTCAGGTCTATTGCCATCGCGTTGATGGTAAAATCTCTTCTGTTTTGATCATCTATAAGTGTACCCGGTACTACTTTTGGGTTTCTGCTTTCTCTGACATAAGATTCTTTTCTTGCCCCTACGAATTCGATTTCAATATCTGTTAATTTAACTTGCGCCGTACCATAGGTTTTAAAGAGTGCAACACTAGGTGTAGGTTTAAATTGATTTGCAAAATTGGATGCCAATGTCAAACCATCTCCAATACAAACAATATCTATATCCTTGGTGTTTCTGCCTAATAGTTTATCACGCACAAATCCACCCACTGCATACGACGGCGTACCCAATTTCGCAGCTGTTTCACCGGCTGTCTTTAATAGTGCTCTTTCTTGTGCTGTTAGTTCAATTGACATCGATGCAAAAGTACTACTCTTGTAGCACTTGTAAGAGTGGTTGATAGATTTGTTCTAGCTCAATGGTTGCTGCACAATTAAAATGCTTCAAGGGACATTGTTTTTTTCCATGTAAACCACAGGGTCTACAGGTTAACGCTTTTGCCGTTTCAATAATAAAGGACTTTGAAGACAATGGACCATACCCAAAAGCTGGAATCGTGGAACAATAAATGGCCGCCACAGGGGCATTTACGGCAGATGCAAAATGCATAGGTGCGGAATCATTCACATAATTCAACAAGGCCCCTTTTTGCAAAGCAGCTGAGGCTAAAAAAGATAGTCTTCCTGCCATATTGATTACATTTGGCTTTTGTAAAGCTTGAATAATTTGATCGTTCAAAGCTTTATCCCCTGGACCTCCTAATAAATAGATTGGACCTTCAAATGGAATTGATTTCAATACTTTTATCCATTGATGTATTGGGAATTGTTTGGTAAACCAAACAGAAGCGGGCGCCATACATAAATAAGGAGCTGTTTGATAGGCCTGAACTGTCTTAAAATCTTCTGAAGAAGGATGCAACATCGGATGTGCTGTTGGAAGCATACCTAATGGTGCTAAAAGAGCATGGTTTCTTTGTATTTCATGTAATCCATTCCCCACAGACTGATGTTCAATACGATCTGTGTATAAAAAGGCAAATGGATTTTTATCAAACCCGATTTTAAATTTTGCTCCTGACAATGCTGTCCATAATCCAGTAGCAGCATAGCGTTGCACATTCAACACGACATCAAATTTATTTTTTCTAATGGTAAAAAGCAATTGCAACCAATGGGCATATTTATTTTGTTGCTTATCCCACACCAAAACTTGATGCAGAAAGGGATGCGCTTTAAATAAAGCTTCATTACCTTTTCTGACCAAAATAGTAATCCTTGCAGTTGGATTGGCCTGATGCAATGATTCAACCAGCGCGGTTGCTAATACTACATCTCCAATAAAAGCTGTCTGAATGACTAAAATATCTTGTGAGTTTGAATGCATGTGGGTATGATTACAAATTAAGGTCTAATAATAATTAGCTTTTCCTCCGACCATTTAACAATAGCAGAAGGTTGCTTTAAGGTGGTGTCATCTTGGTTGCTGCGAACCACATAAGCTACCCCTTCTAGGATATCTAAAGAAATGTCTTTAAAACACATTGGGGTTGGTAGACCAGAAATATTTGCAGATGAACTCACTATTGGTTTACCAAAAGCTTTCATTAATCGAAATGCAAACGGATCTTTACAAACACGAATTGCAATGGAACCATCTGCAGCTACCAAATTAGAGGCTATGTTTTTTGCCTGATCGTAAATGACGGTGGTTGGTTTTGTAATGCCTTTAATGAAATCTGCCACCTTAGGTGTTGGCTCGGCCACATAATCCAATATCCATCGCTCTTCGGGCACCAAGACAATCATACTCTTGGTTTCTGTTCTTTGTTTAAGTGCATATACTTTTGCCACCGCATCCATATTGGTTGCATCACATCCAATACCCCAAACCGTATCTGTAGGATATAAGATGATTGAGCCCTGACGAAGGGCCTCCAATGCGCAAGCAATATCTTCTTCCAATAAAAACATACTGCAAATTAATGATTAAGACTTAAAGCTGGCAGATTGAATGTGTAAAACAAAGCATTAAACTATCTCTTTCAACATGTATTTTTGCCAAAATTGTACAATATGGACTTAAAGACAAAAATTGAAACTGTTTGGAATGATCGAAGTTTATTAAAAGATGAATTATATAGTAATGCCATTCGTGAAGTTATAGAAGCGGTAGACAAAGGCCAACTAAGGGTTGCAGCACCTGTTGGAACAGAATGGGTGGTGAACGAATGGGTGAAACAAGCCATTCTAATGTATTTTGCGATTCAACCAATGCAAACTTGGGAGATCGCTCCTTTTGAATTCCACGATAAAATGTTATTGAAATCTGGCTATGCGGAATTGGGTGTTCGTGCAGTGCCCCATGCAGTCGCAAGATACGGTGCCTACTTAGCAAAAAATGTTGTGTTAATGCCAAGTTATGTAAACATTGGCGCTTATGTAGACGAAGGAACCATGGTGGATACCTGGGCTACGGTAGGTAGTTGTGCACAAATTGGCAAAGGGGTACACTTAAGTGGTGGCGTGGGTATTGGCGGCGTATTAGAACCATTACAAGCAAGCCCAGTGATTGTAGAAGATGGTTGTTTTATTGGTAGTAGATGTATTGTGGTAGAGGGCGTGCATTTAGAAAAAGAAGTGGTACTTGGTGCAAATGTAGTGTTGACTAAGAGTACCAAAATAATAGATGTAAGTGGCGCAACACCTGTCGAATACAAAGGTCGTGTTCCTGCAAGAAGTGTGGTGATTCCTGGATCCTACACCAAGTCATTCCCAGCTGGCGACTATCAAGTAAGTTGCGCTTTAATCATTGGCCAAAGAAAACCAAGCACAGATTTAAAGACGAGCTTGAATGATGCACTAAGAGATTTCAACGTAGCTGTATAAAAAGGAATAAAATATACAATCAAGGTTTTGCTTGGGCGATCCTAGGCACTATCCTGTTTTCTACAAAAGCCATTTGGGTCAAACTTTGTTTTAAAAATACAACGATTGATGCAAGTGGCTTATTGATGTT
>JBFYPO010000045.1:0-17703 GCA_041303215.1 Asinibacterium sp.
TCAATGCATGCTTCAATAACTTGAATTTAATTTTCATGAGGGTTAATTTGAATCAATTTAATACTTTTTTCAGTTTTTGTGGAGGGTAGGATATTATTAATTACTTTTAGAGCCAAATAACCCCCCTTTTTGAACACATGGAAGCAATGCAGGAAGCTATAGAACAACTTTATAAATCCCTAACTGGTAAAGCTTGGGATGCGATTGAAAAAATTCCACAAAGTGGCGGGGATCGAGTTTATTTTAGGATCAAACAAGGTGCCGAATCTTATATTGCCACTTTTAACTTGAATATTAAGGAGAACGAAACCTTTATTTATTTCGCAACACATTTTCATGCCAAGGGATTACCTGTGCCCAAAGTACTTGCGGTGAGTGCGGATCAGCAAATTTATATCCAAGAAGATGTGGGGTCTACTTCTTTGTTAGAAGTACTAGAAAAAGAGGGCAAGACAGAAAGAGTGTATCAATTGTTCCAGAAAAGTTTAAAAGCCTTGTTGCAGTTGCAAGTGAAAGGGGATGACGGGTTGGATTATGCTAAATGCCTTACCTCTAAGACATTTGGCAAACATGCTGTGTTAACCGATTTGTTGTATTACAAGTATTATTTCTTAGATACTTTGCAATTTCCATATGACAAACAAGCATTGATTGATGAGTTTGAATTGTTAAGTGATCAATTATCAGATAGCCATTTTAATTTTTTCATGTTCCGTGATTTTCAGAGTAGGAATATTATGGTGAAGGAAGATGAAGTATATTTTATAGACTTCCAAGGCGGGATGAAAGGAGGGATGCCTTATGACGTAGCTTCTTTGTTATGGCAAGCGAAAGCAGAATTGTCCAACGAATGGAAGGATCGTTTATTGAATGATTATATTATTGAAGCAGAACAAGTACTTGGCAGAACGATTGATGCACAGGTGTTCAAGAAGCAATATTATGGTTTTGTTTTATTGAGGTTGTTGCAGGTGCTTGGGGCTTATGGATTTAGAGGTTTGTTTGAACGTAAGGCACACTTCTTAACCAGTATCCCATTGGGTTTAAGGAATTTAAGAAGTTTCTTAGAAGTATATACTTTGGACAAGGATACCCCTGTATTTGCAAGTATTTTAAAATGGATGGTAGGAGATGAAGTATTGAATCGTTTTACCCCAACACAGGCAACGGAGCAAACTCCATTGGTGATTACGATCAACAGTTTTAGTTACAAAAAAGGCCTGCCAACGGATGCTTCTGATAATGGCGGCGGGTTTATTTTTGACATGCGCGGCATTTTAAATCCAGGAAGATTTGATGACTATAAAAAATTATCTGGTTTGGATAAGCCAGTGCAAGATTTCTTGGAACAAAAAACCAAGATGAACACTTTTTTAAATAGTGTTTGGGATTTAATAGACATCACCGTTGAGAATTATTTATCTAGAGACTTTGCTGATTTGCAAATTAATTTTGGATGTACAGGTGGTCAACATAGAAGTGTTTTTGCTGCAGAACAAACGGCAAGACATTTAAAAAATAAGTATAAAGTAAAAGTGGTTTTAGCGCATACCAATCAAACCAATTGGGTAAAATAATTTCATATGAAGGCAATGATTTTGGCTGCGGGATTAGGGACAAGGTTGAAACCCTTTACAGATCATCATCCTAAGGCGTTGGCAGTAGTAAATGGCAAGTCTTTATTGCAACGTAATATTGAATATTTACAAAATTACGGCATCAATGAAGTGGTGGTCAATGTGCATCATTTTGCCGATCAAATTATAGATACCATTGAAAAAAATAGAGGATGGGGTTCTGTCGTTCATATTTCAGACGAGTCGGATGAAGTGTTAGAAACGGGTGGGGGCTTGTTGAGGGCGAAAAAGTATTTTGAAAATGAAGCCAAGTGGTTGGTGATGAATGCAGATATTTTAACGGATCTAGATTTGAATAAAATGATGGATGCAGACCATGCTTTTGACGAAAAATCAGAAGGCGAAATGGTAGCGACTTTAGCGGTGACCAATCGAACTACAAGTAGAAATTTAATTTTTAATACTGCTGGCACTTTATGTGGCTGGAAAAACAATAGTACTTTGGAAGAAAAATGGGCGAATCCTTTAAAAGATCCTGCCATGGCTGTTCCTAAAGCTTTCAGCGGCATTCAAATTGTGCATGCTAATTTCTTTGACGCAATCAATTTACAGGGCAAGTTCTCTTTGATTGATGCTTATTTGCAGATTGCACAACATTATGCCATTCACTTTTATGATCATAGTGATGGTGTTTTATTAGACGTTGGCAAACCGGAAAGTTTAGAAAAAGCAGCTGGACTTTTTAGTTAAACTTTGATGTATATTTTTTTCTTGTCTAATAAATTTGCAAGCAATGCAAAAAAGGCAATAAAACAGATAGCGTAAACAAAAGAGCCTACTCGCAAATCAGTTGAGATATTTTTACAAACATGTTGGTAAAACCAAGGCAGGGCAGAGGTATATACTGGCTCCCCTTTTTCATCGGTGTGATCTACCCATCTCAACAATGCCAAGACCCTTGGCAAGAAGCCACTCAGTACAAATATGAATAATGGATTTTTGCCAAACACATCAAAGAAGTGACTCCAACTGCCTTTGCTGTTTTTAAACTCTAGTAAATAAATAAGTACGCTTAAAGTAAGAATGGCTAAACCAGATGTATACAACACATAACTGCTGGTCCAGATCTTTTTATTAATAGGAAAGCTAAAGTCCCAGATATAACCTGCTAACACCAATACCACACCTGCCAATAATAGCTGTGCTAACATTTCGAAGCTCTTGCCTTTTGCTTGGATGTATTCGCCTACTAAAAATCCAAAGATTACTTGAACAATAGCGGGTATCGTACTCACTAGTCCTTCTGGATCAAAAGGCACGCCTTCGCCTTTGTAAATATGGTTGATACCTAAGATGTTTTGATCGATGGCATTGCCAAAAAAACCAGAAAGGCTGTAGGGATGTCCTGCGCTACCTAATAAAAAACTCATCATCCAATAAGCGATCAAAATAACTCCACCGATATAAAAAGCCATTTTAGATTTTCCATAATAAACAATAATGGATGCAAAAAAATAAGCCAAAGCAATTCTTTGTAAGACGCCTAGTATGCGAATGTTATCCCATGTTTTTGCGACCAACGCCCCTTCTGACCATTTTACAAATGGACTCCAATTTAAAAACAGGCCAATTAAAAAAATCAACAGGGTTCTTTTTATCACTTTTTGCCAAAATTGTGTTGGTCCGCCTTGTTCAAATTTAGGCATGACAAATGCCATTGCGTTGCCTACTGCAAATAAAAAGAAAGGAAAAACTAAATCGGTAGGGGTGCAACCATGCCAACTAGCATGTGCTAAAGGGCTAAAAATATGGCCCCAAGAACCTGGATTATTCACTAAAATCATCAAGGCCACGGTGGCGCCTCTAAAAACATCCAATGCGTAGTATCTTTCTTTTTGAAGCATAAGCTCGGTTTAGGTTTTAAATGTAGTAAGAATCTTGGATGCATGGACCATTTAGGGTCAAATTACTTTCTCATATATATGTTCAAATTAATATCTTTGGCCCTCAGAAATGACTATGAAAAAGAACATCTTAATTACGGGAGGAGCGGGCTTTATTGGATCACATGTGGTGCGTTTAATGGTCAATAAATACCCTGATTATCAGATCTTTAATTTAGACGCATTAACTTATGCGGGTAATTTGGAGAATTTAAAGGATATCGAAAAAGCAGCGAATTATCATTTTGTGAAAGCAGACATTTTAGATGCAGCTGCTTTGAAAGAAATTTTTGCGAAGCATGCTATCACAGATGTGATTCATTTGGCAGCAGAATCTCATGTTGATCGTTCAATTGTTTCTCCATTGGATTTTGTGTACACGAATGTAATTGGCACGGTGAATTTATTAAATACGGCGAAGGAATATTGGAAAGAGGATTTGAGTTATGAAAAAGCGCATGATGGATCTTGGGACAAACAAAGAGATCATTTGTTTTACCATGTTTCTACAGACGAGGTATATGGTAGCTTAGGAAAGGAAGGTTTATTTACGGAGACTACACCGTATGATCCAAATTCACCTTATTCTGCAAGTAAAGCAGCGAGCGATCATTTTGTGCGTGCTTATGGAGAGACCTATCATTTGCCAACGGTGATTTCTAATTGTTCTAATAACTATGGTCCAAATCATTTTCCAGAGAAATTGATCCCATTGTTTATCCATAATATTATTACTAAAAAGCCATTGCCTGTATATGGAGATGGATTGTATACACGTGATTGGTTGTTTGTAAAAGACCATGCCCGTGCGATTGATTTGGTATTCCATGAGGGTAAGCGCGCGGACACTTATAATATTGGAGGTTTTAATGAGTGGACGAATATTGATTTAGTGAAATTATTATGTACACAGATGGATCAAAAATTAGGCAGAGCCAATGGAGAGAGCGAAGCCTTAATTACTTATGTGAAAGATCGTCCAGGTCATGATAGACGTTACGCGATTGATGCGACTAAATTAAACAAGGAATTAGGCTGGTCCCCTTCTGTTACTTTTGAACAAGGTTTAGCTGAAACGATTGACTGGTATTTGAACAATGAGGAGTGGTTGACCAATGTAACCAGCGGGGCTTACCAACAATACTATAACGAAATGTACACGAATAGATAATGAGAGTAGAGCAGACCCCATTAAAAGATTGTTTTATCATTCATGAGAAAGTGAATGGTGACGCCCGTGGATATTTTATCGAAACTTATAATAGCAGGGACTTTAAAGCAGCAACTGGATTAGACATTGAGTTTGTGCAGGATAATCAATCTAGATCAACTAAAGGAGTGTTAAGAGGACTGCATATGCAAAGAGGTGCAGCTGCACAAGCAAAATTAGTGCGTGTATTAGAAGGAGCCGTATTAGACATTGCAGTAGATTTAAGAAAAGGCTCTCCTAGTTTTGGTCAACATTATGCCATTGAATTAACGGCAGAGAACCATAAACAATTTTTTGTACCTGCTGGATTTGCACACGGCTTTGTGGTGTTAAGTGAAACGGCTACTTTCTTTTATAAAGTAGATAAGTTTTATGAGCCAGGAAACGAAGTAGGCATCATGTACAATGACAAAGATTTAAATATTGATTGGCAATTAAGCGCTGCTGAAATTATTTTATCAGAAAAAGACAAAACCTTAGGCAGCTTCGCGGAGTACGCAGCTAGTTTATAAAGATCAACACAAAAAAAAACTTATGAAAGGAATCATATTAGCAGGTGGATCAGGTACTAGATTGTATCCAATCACCAAAGGAATTAGCAAGCAATTGATGCCGATCTATGATAAGCCAATGATCTATTATCCATTGTCAGTATTGATGTTAGCGGGTATTAAAGAAGTATTAATCATTACGACGCCAGAAGACAATGATCAATTTAAAAGATTATTGGGAGATGGGTCTGAGATTGGTTGCAAATTTAGTTATGCAGTGCAAGCAGTGCCTAATGGACTAGCTCAAGCATTTGTGATAGGCGCTGATTTTATTGGCAAGGATAAAGTGTCTTTAGTGTTAGGAGATAATATTTTTTACGGTGCCGGCTTTAGTAAGTTGGTACAATCTTTCAATGATGTAGAAGGCGCTGCAGTTTTTGCTTACGAAGTGAATGATCCTGAGCGTTATGGGGTGGTTGAGTTTGACGAAAACAACAACGCCTTGTCTTTGGAAGAAAAACCAAAAGCGCCTAAATCTAATTACGCAGTTCCTGGTTTATATTTTTACGACAATGATGTGGTAGAAATTGCTAAAAACATCCCTGCATCACCAAGAGGAGAATATGAAATCACTGATGTGAATAAAGTATACTTAGAGCGTAAAAAATTACAAGTGGGTATCATGAATAGAGGCACCGCTTGGTTGGATACAGGTACATTTGAATCATTGGCAGATGCTTGTGAATTTGTGCGTGTGATTGAAAAGCGCCAAAGTCAAAAAATAGGCTGTATCGAAGAAGTAGCCTATAGAATGGGCTTCATAGATAAAGCTCAATTATTAGTTTTGGCCGATAAATATGCTAAAAGCGGGTACGGAGAGTACCTTCGTGGGCTAAAAAAATAGTTTTGTTTAGCCTTTAAAAGCTAGACTACTGTTGAAGTTTAGACATTATTGTGCTATGGCCATTAATTTTCAATTAATTTGAACCATTCCTCTAATTTGTTGTTTTTGTAGTATGTCATCTTATACCATCAAGGATTTAGAGAAAATTTCGGGAATTAAAGCGCACACCATTCGTATATGGGAGCAGCGTTATAATTTTTTGCAGCCTCAAAGAACTGAAACCAATATACGTTCTTATTCTGCAGAGGAGTTAAAAGTGATCCTAAACGTATCCTTACTGAATAAGTATGGCTTCAAAATCTCGCATATAGACAAGATGTCTTCTGAGCAGATGGAAGAAAAGATCATGGCATTGAACCAATTAGATGCTCAAAAAGAGCGCGTGGTGAATGCATTGATCAAAGAGATGGTGGGTTTAAATATGGTCGCTTTTGAAAGACAATTAGATTTATACATTGGTCAAAAAGGGATTGAGAAGACCATCAACGAAATCATTTTCCCTTATCTAGAGCGTGTAGGTATTCTTTGGGTAACCAATCATATCAACCCTGCACAAGAGCATTTAGCAACGAATATTGTAAGACAAAAAATCATTCTTGGTATTGAGAAATTGACGCCACTATTGAATTATACAAAACGCGTTGTATTGTTTATGCCAGAAGGAGAGTACCACGAACTTGGTTTATTATATGTACATTTCCTTTTGAAGCAAAAAGGCATTTATGTTGATTACTTAGGTGCAAACGTACCGATGGTGGATTTAAAATATTTAACAGAAGTAAGAAAAATAGATTACTTATACTGTCATATTACTTCACCTGCAAGGAATTTTAAATTGGATAAGTTCTTCGCTAATTTAGCGACGATTGATCCACAAACTCCAATCATTTTATCGGGTCAATTGATCCAAGAATTTAAAGGCAAAATTGCGACTAATATTCAATTGAAACGTAGTTTGGCTGAAACCATCACTTTTTTACAAGAAATGTAGCCTTCTCCCAATAACGATACCCCCAACAGGGTATAAAAAAACTTATTGCTGACTCAACTAGTATCCTAACTAGCTTGTTGTCAGCAATTTAGCTTTTAAGAAGTCCCTATTTATTTTGTTTAATTTATTTTTAAAAATATTAAACAAAAATTAGGTAGTATCCTATTAATATGTTTAACTTTACAATTCAAATGTTAAACAAAATTGTATGTCAAACGCAGAATTTAGTCTATTACTTACTGAAAACGCTGAGTTTCTAAGACCTTTCGCAATTAATCTGACCAAAGACCACGAGTCTGCAAAAGACTTGTACCAGGATACTTTGTTCAGGGCTATTTCCAATAAGGATAAATACAATGTGGGAACCAATATTAAAGCATGGTTGTATACCATCATGCGTAATATTTTTATCAATGATTACCGTCGTAGAGCCAAGCAATCTACTGTGTTAGATAGCAGCCCTAATGATTTTTTAATTGATCAAACTTTCAATAAGGTTGTAAATGATGGAATAACTAACTTAAATTTGAAGGAAGTAAATCAATTCATACACGATTTACCAGAGTTATTTAGAACGCCCTTTAATTTATATGTAGAAGGCTATAAATACAATGAGATTGCAGAAGCACTCGATGAACCTCTTGGTACAATTAAAAGTAGAATCCACTTTGCTAGAAAAATATTAAAACAAAAGATCCAACGTTATTAAATTCATGTCATCGCAATCAAAAAAAGTTATTGTTATAGGAGCTGGTTTTGCAGGAATGTCTGCCGCAAGTTTCTTAGCACAGAAAGGATGGAAAGTAACAATAATTGAAAAGCATGAATTGCCTGGAGGGAGAGCAAGAAAGTTTACAGCAGAAGGGTTCACTTTTGATATGGGTCCTAGCTGGTATTGGATGCCAGATATTTTTGAAAGGTATTTTAATGCCTTTGGAAAAAAAGTCAGTGATTATTACGCATTAAAAAGATTAGATCCCTCTTACCGAGTTTATTTTGAAAAAGAGGCATGGGACATTCCCGCAAATTATTCCGAATTAAAAAGTTTATTAGAATCTGTAGAACCTGGTGCTGGTGAGGCATTGGATAAGTTCATGGCAGAAGCGAAGTTCAAATATGATGTGGGTGTAGGTAAATTGGTGCACAATCCAGGCTTATCCTTAACTGAATTCTTAGATATGGATTTAGTGAAAGGGGTGTTTAAGTTGGATGTTTTTCAGTCTATGAAAAAACATGTGGCTAAATTTTTCAAACATCCAGCCATTCAATCTTTGATGGAATTTCCTGTTTTATTTTTAGGAGCTTTGCCAGAAAAAACGCCTGCCTTGTATAGTCTAATGAATTATGCAGACATTAAAGGGGGTACTTGGTATCCTGAATTTGGTATGTATAGTATTGTACAGGCCATGTATGATTTAGCCATTTCTTTAGGCGTTGAATTTAAGTTAGGAGAGGAAGTGACTTTGATCGAAGTGCAAGCAGGTAAGGCAGTTGCTGTGCATACGCATAAAAAATCTTCCGGGGAAAATAATCAATACACCATGGATGTATTAATTGGTGCAGGAGATTATCATCATATCGAAACTAAATTACTAGCACCTGCTTATCAATCCTATTCAAGTGCTTATTGGGATTCAAGGGTGATGGCGCCTAGTTCATTATTATATTATGTGGGCTTAAATAAAAAATTGAAGGGAGTACAACATCATCAATTGTTTTTTGATACCGACTTTGGATTACATGGGCATGAAATTTATACGGATCCAAAATGGCCGACAAGACCCTTGTTTTATGCCAGTGTACCTTCGGTAACAGATCCAACTGTTGCACCAGTAGGTTGTGAGAACTTATTTTTACTCATTCCTATTGCAGCAGGACTAGAAGGAGATACAGAAGCCATTAGAGATCAATATTTCGAGATGATCCTACAAAGGCTAGAAGCCCGTACCGGGCAGTCTATTAGAGATGCAATCGTGTACAAGCGTTCTTTTGCTGTAAAGGAATTTAAAGAAGACTATCATTCCTTTAGAGGCAATGCATACGGGCTTGCGAATACTTTATTACAAACTGCCAACCTAAAACCAAGCTGTAAAAGTAAAAAAGTTAGTAATTTATACTATACTGGACAACTCACAGTGCCTGGACCAGGTGTGCCACCAAGTTTAATTAGTGGCGAAGTGGTTGCTAAATTAGTGGATCAAAAACACAAAGTACTTTAACTATGTCTTCATTGAAATTATACAACGAGGTCACTGCGCAAAGCAGTAAATACACTACTTTATTATATAGCTCAAGTTTTTCTTCTGCCATTGGGTTATTGGATCGTTCCTTGCGTCAGCCTATTTATGATATCTATGGTTTTGTTCGATTTGCAGATGAGATAGTAGATACTTTTCATGACTACGACAAAGAAAATTTACTGGCTAAATTTAAAGCGGATACTTATGAAGCGCTAGATAAAGGGATCAGTTTAAATCCCATTTTACATCGTTTTCAATTGACTTACAATCAATATAAAATTGACCGTTCTTTATTGGATGCTTTTTTGTACAGTATGGAAATGGATTTGTGTAAACAGTACCATAATCAAGAAAGTTATAACCAATATATTTTTGGAAGTGCCGAAGTGGTGGGGCTAATGTGTTTAAAGTTATTTTGTAATGGGGATGAGGCACAGTATGAAGCCTTAAAACCATCAGCACAAAGACTAGGCGCTGCTTTTCAGAAAGTAAATTTTTTGAGGGATATCAAAGCAGATTTTGAAGGCATGGAACGTATGTATTTCCCAAATTGTGATTTTAGCAATTTTACCATGGAAGACAAAGAAGCCATTGAGGCGGATATACAAGCCGACTTTGAAGCCGCTTTGGAGGGTATCAAATCCTTGCCGCTACAATGTCGTTTTGGGGTATATGTGGCATTTAAATATTATTTCGCTTTGTTCAAAAAGATCAAACGAACAAAGCATGGGGCATTATTGAGTACTCGAATTAGGATACCCGCTTTTGGTAAATTCCTTATTTTAATAAATGCAAAAATTAGAACAAGCTTAAATTTGTTATAGTAACTTTGCACTATAAAACCATTTGATATGATTTTCTTAATTTCTATGTTAGTGACTTTTGCGGTGATGGAAGGAATTACTTGGTTGACACACAAATATGTGATGCATGGATTCTTATGGTATTTACATGAAGATCACCATCAGCCCACAGGACATTTTTTTGAAAAGAACGATGCTTTCTTTTTGATTTTTGCGATTCCTAGTATGGCTTGCATATTTTATGGCACCTTCAATGCTATGCCATGGTTATCTGGAATTGGAACGGGTGTAGCAATGTATGGCTTTGCTTATTTTATAGTACATGAAGTCATTATCCATCAAAGAATTAAATGGTTTACAAAATCAAATAACAAATACATCAAAGCGATACGTTGGGCACACAAAATGCACCACAAACATTTAGGCAAGGAAGATGGGGAAAGCTTTGGCATGTTGATTGTAGCAAAGAAGTATTGGGATAAGGTAAGAAGAGACGAAATGATTCAAAATAACGGATAGCCATTGCAAACAGCAATACAATATGATTATATAATAGCCGGTGCAGGATGTGCCGGCTATTCTTTATTATACCATCTTTTAAAAGATCCAATTCTATCGACGAAGAAGATCCTAGTGGTAGATGCGAATTTCAATAAAAGCAATGACCGTACCTGGTGCTTTTGGGAAGATCGTGTAGGTCCCTTTGAGCCTATTGTTTGTAAAAAATGGTCCAAGATAGAAGTAGTAAAAGGGGAGATGCATCGTTCATTACCTACATTTCCTTTTGAATATAAAATGATTCAAGGAATTGATTTTTACCAATTTGTTACTGCATTGGCTAAGACTTTTGATACTGTCGATTGGCAGGAAGGACATATCAACGCAATTGAATCCATTGGTTCAAATGAAGCAAGTGTAGTTTGGGAAGGAGGAGCTGCTATTGGAAAATATGTTTTTTCAAGCATTCCAGTCAAAAAAGAGTTGCAAATTAAGTCTGCACTTTGGCAACATTTTAAGGGTAATATAGTAGAATTTGAAGAGCCAGTTTTGAATGATGGCATTGCAAGGTTAATGGATTTTAATGTGCCACAGATGGATGGCACTGGATTCATGTATTTGTTGCCCCTGTCAAATACAAAAGCGTTGGTAGAATACACTTTGTTTTCGCCAACTATATGTCAGACTAGTGCCTATGACAAAGTACTACAGGAGTATATGGAGCAACATTACCAAGGCCTGTCTTATCATATCGTTCATACCGAAATGGGCGCTATCCCAATGACTGCTAACAAATTTGCAATTAATCATGCTTCCGTTATCGCTATTGGTACAATGGGTGATGCAGTTAAAGCAAGTACAGGCTATGCTTTTCAGTTTATTCAAGAACAAGTCCAGCAAATTGTATTTCAATTAAAACAAAATCATTTGTTGAATGCAAGTGTACATCATACAAGACACCATTTTTATGATGCGGTTTTATTAGACATACTTGAAAATAATAAAATGGAGGGTGCTGAAATTTTTGCCCGCATCTTTAAAAAAAATGATGCATCTACAGTGTTTAAGTTTCTGTCAAATAAGTCTACTTTAATTGAAGACTTTAGAATCATGCGTAGTTTGCCCACTTCCATATTTCTACCCGCAGCAATTAAGGTATTATTACGACGGTAAAGGACTTAATTCATTTACTTTGACCAACGGCCTTGTCGTACAATGGTTAGTACAAGCGTTTCCGAAGCGCTAAATCCCAGTTCGATCCTGGGCTTGGCTACAGATGTATTAAATTTAGGTAAAAATCTATATTTTTGATCAAATTCCATTCATTCAACATCCTTTAATTATTCCCCCTTGCTATTATATATTACCATATTAGGTTTTATTGTCTCCTTGTTATTACTGATTAATATTAAAGAATCAAATAGAGTGAATTTATATCTATTCTTCTTTTTCTTTATTAATAATTTGTATTCATTAGCGCATTACGCGACCATTTACTCTGAGAGTAAAACCTTAGTTGCCCTTTTGTTGGTGAATTTTACACCTCTTTTTTTATTGGCAGGTCCAGTATTATATTTTTATATCAGAGGTTTATTAAGAGATGACTATAGGTTGAATCAATCAGATTGGTGGCACTTTCTACCCGCATTTTTATTATTCATTAATATTACCCCTCACTTGTTTAGCAGTTTCGAGGATAAACTAGAATATGCAACTAGGGTTTTACAATCTTCTTCTGAAATTTTAAATTATAAAAGTTTATTCATCCCCGCAAAGTATAAATTTCTTTTAAGACCATTTTTTGGATTATTTTATGTAGCAGTTTGTATTCGATTAATTTATGTAAAGTTTAAAGATGAGCGTCCATCTAATAAACAAACTAAATTAATTTTTAATTGGACCATTTTTTTAATATTCAATACTTTGTTGGTATACATCAGTTTTCTTGTTTTCACGATCTATTCTTATCAAACGCAGGATTATAAACTTGCCGAAATAAAAGGGTTCTATTTTTTAATAAGCTCATTAGTAGGATTGATTTTATTGAACATATCCCTATTATTTTTCCCTAATATTTTATATGGCTTGCCTCAATTGGATTATATCATTTCAACCAAGCATAAAATCTTAGATGAGGCGGCAAAAGAGTTGATTAAAAAAAATGCAAAAAGTTTTGAGATCTCTCCTGAAAAGTTGAAGTTATTAGATGACAAGATTCAACAATATTGTTTAACGCAGCCTTACCTTAATCCAGAATTTAGCCTTTCGACCATGTCGGCCGATATAGATATACCTGTACATCATTTGAGTTATTACTTCAATGAATACATGAATGTTAATTTTAATACATGGAAAAATGACCATAAAATCAATTATGTCATCAGTTTAATCGAAAAAGGTAGCAATGAACTACTCACACTTGATGCTTTAGCGAAACAAGCAGGTTTTGGTTCAAGGACCACTTTTTTCAATGCATTTAAGCAAAAGATAGGCTTTACCCCTTCTGAATACCTCAATAAGCAGAATAATGTCTAGAATTTGTACAAGTTTATTAAAACTGTACAAATAGACATTAGTCTAAACGCATTTACCTATTAAATCATTCTACCTTACGCGCCTCTACGCATGCGCGTAGCTAACCCTATTCTGGGGTTAGGTATTTTATATTTAGAATATATTAATATGAATTGTAGGATTATTGTATCTGTTTTATTTACAATATGTTTTATTGCTCAATCTACTGCTCAAACTTCAGATGTTGCAGACAGCTCCAAACTGACCAATAGGCAAAAAGACCGATTGTTTTTAAAAAGGGCAGGGGCCGACCAACTCGCTAAATTTAAAAAAGAGTTTACTGCTACTTGGGACAAAGTTTTTGTTGACTTTACAGACAACGAAGTTTATTTAATAGGCGGGATCAATTTTGCTAAACAAAATATCAGTGCCAATGGGTATCGTTCTCCTTTTTTATATGAAGTGAGCCAAAAAGATGTGTTTAAGCCAGGTTTTATGGCAGGTTTTAGAATTGATGGAAAATTCAAAGAAAAACATCCCTATGGAGTTGCTTTTACATTGAATAAATATGCAACAGGGGTTAATTATAAGGAAACAAGAACAGTGGATCCTTTTGTAGGGAGCTTTTCTAATTTTAAAGCAGAAGAACAGTTGTTTACTTTAAACATGACCGCCTTATACAAAAAAATCATTCCGATTTCAGATACCACCAAGTATAAATTTTCTGCTGTAGCGGGACCAAGCTTTGACTTTCGTTTATCTGGACAAGGATTAGATAATCAAGTCAATAACAATTATCGTAAAATCTTTTTAAGAGCACAAATTGGGTTAGAATTTGAAAACAATTCTTTTTATACCCTTTTCTTTCATTATAAACAAGGCCTACACTCAATTAGTAAGTCGTCGATTCGAAACAACCTTAACAGTTTTGATCTTGGATTATTTATTAAAGCAAGTGATTTATTCTAAAAATCATCATGATGAAAAGCAATTTAAAATATACAATTACATTTTTTCTTAGTCTGTTTGTTTTGATACAATTAACAAGTTGTACAAAAGACACCAGTGGCGCTGAGATTAATTTAGCCAATCAAATGTTAGCAGATAAGACTTGGCAATTGGATTACAGTATAGTAGGGGAGACTAAAAAAACTTATACAGGACAATCCACTTATACAATGGATTTTACAAGTGCGGGTAAGAAGACTAAAGATTCAGACGGCTTGGACGGTACCTATGAAGTGAAAAAAGTAGGATCAGTTTTACAAATACAGATTCAAGCTAAGACAAGCGGTCTAAATGCGGTATCGTATGTATACAATATCGAATCAATCGCTGCTGAATATTTAGTGCTGTATTATACATTGGCTGGATCGACAGTGCCAACAAAATTATTTTTCACTTTAAGAAGGTAGTATGAAGAAAATAATTTTAGGAAGCATTTTTTTATTGCTTGTCATTTTGTCAAAAGCGCAAATGGGCACATTTGTAATGAGTTCTGTGGGCTCCTTGCCTGGGACGGCTAGCAATGGACTTGCAATACAGTTTAATAGTATTGGTGCATGTATCGATGTGCAAACTGGCATAGCGGTTTTAAACGGAGCAAGAGGCAATGGGTTATTCGCTATCAATTGCGAAGTGACTATGAAGTTTAATAGTCTCGGTATAAAAATGTACCCAAATCCGGTGAGCTATTCGACCAAGGTTAAATTAAACAATACACCTCCTTTAACGGAAGTATTTAATTTGACTATTTGGACGACAGAGGGGATGTTGGTTAGAACACAAAAAGAAACAGGGTATAATTTGTTTCAGGGCTTGAACATTGATTTAAGTCCATTGGTTGCAGGATCTTATGTATTAAAAATAGAGTCGCCTGCTTATGTAGATGCGGTCAAATTTATAAAATCGAATTAATAGTATTGAAATATTCTGAATTGAACGAAAATAATATGAAGCAATTATTTAACTTGAAGAGGATGGTGTTTGGTTTGATGTCATTTTTAATAATGAATCAAACAAGTTTATTCGCACAAACACCCTCCAATGGTATCTTTTTCCAAGCAGTTGCAAGAGATCAATTTGCGAACCCCGCTAAGGATAGAAAAATCTATGTACAATCTAGTATCATACAATCAACTGCTACGGGAACCAAAGTATTGATCGAAGAACATCAGACCACAACAGATGGTTCTGGTGTATTTAGTATCAGTGTAGGTCAAGGTAAAAGAACTGGAGGTACAGTAGCCAATCTTGATAAAGTGGAGTGGGCAAAAGGGCCTTACTATTTAAATTTAAAAATTGCAATCACCCCAATTGCACCAATTTCTAATTGGGATTATACAAAAGATTGGGTTGACTTAGGTAGTTCCCCTTTTGGTACAGTGCCTTATGCTTTATATTCTGGAAGTTCAGGTGCATTGGATGATAAATTAAGTATTGCAGATACTTCAAAAATGTTAGCTATTTATGCTAAATCGGTTAATGTCAATCAAATTGCAGACCAGGTTAAGTCAAAATTGTCTGTAGAAGATACCACGACAATGCTTGCGCCATATGCTAAAATGGTCAATGAATTAATTGCTACAAATATTACTTCTTTAACAGCTGAAACAATCAATGGAGCATTAGATGGTAAAGTAAACCTTGCAGATAGCGGTACAGTGTATGTGACGCCTTTGCAATTAAAGGGAGTTACTTTTGATACTACAAGTTTAATTAATAACATAAATAAAAAAGTAAGTTTAGTAGATAGCACTATCCTTTTTGTTACTCCTTCGCAATTAGCTGCTAAAACCTTTGATAGTACAGCAATTTATAATCAATTGGCTTTAAAAGAATCCCTTGTTAGTAAATCTACAAATGTGATTACTGATTCTGCTTCTGACACAAAGTATCCAAGTGTTAAAGCAATTAAAAGGTATGTGGATGCTGAAATTGCAGGTGCAACAATTCCAGATGCGAATACTTCAAATAAAGGTAAAATCAAATTGGCGGGAGACTTGGATGGTACAGCTGATTTGCCTGAGATAAAAATTGATGCAGTAACAACAGCAAAGATTAAAGATGCAAACGTCACCACTGCAAAAATAAATAATGCGGCAATTACTACTGCAAAAATTGCTGATGCAAGTGTGACAGATGCAAAAATTGCAACTGTAAGTGGATCAAAAATAACAGGTGATATTGCAGGTAATGCTGCAACTGCCTCTAAAATTGCAGCCCCCGTTACAATTAATGGAGTTTCTTTTGACGGTTCTGCAAATATTACAATAGCTTCAGCTGCCGCCAATTCATTAACGATGAATGCTAGTGGAACTGGAGAAACAGCTGGCGCAACTTTTGATGGCTCAGCTGCTAAAACAATTTCTTACAATACAATTGGAGCATCGCCTTTAGCTGGATCTAGTTCATTAACAACTGTGGGTACTATTACAAGTGGTGTATGGAGTGGAACAGCTATTGCTAATAATAAATTAGCAAACAGTGGATTAACAATAGGTTCAACTCAAATTGAATTAGGGAATACTGCCACTACAATTGAGGGATTAACCTCGGTTACAGCAACTAATTTTACGGGAACTTTAAGTGGTACAGCAAGTGCTGCTAATAAATTAACATCAGGTAAAACGATTTCAACAACTGGCGACATTACCTATAGCAGTGAAGCATTTGATGGCACAGCAAATGTTACAGGAACAGCTACATTAACAAATACGACAGTCACTGCAGGAGATTATGGGTCAACGACAGCAATCCCTACATTTTCAGTAGATTCAAAAGGTAGATTAACTGCTGCTGGATCTGCAAGTATTATTGCAGATGCAGGTACTTTGACTGGTACAACACTAGCGAGTAATATTGTCAATTCAAGTTTGACAACTGTGGCTACTATTACAAGTGGTGTATGGAGTGGAACAGTGATTGATGTTTCGAAAGGTGGAACTGGACTTAACAGTTTAGCTACAGGATTAATTCCATTTGGCAATGGTACTAGTGCATTTGGTTATAGTAATGATCTTCTTTGGAATAGCAGCTATGGTTCTTTGGGTATTGGTGTAAATAATCCAGGATATGATTTTGATACAAAATTAGATGTGCTTGGTGGTGCTTCATTTAGAACTAATGGTGCAAGTAATGTATTGAAAATTGACGGTTATTCGCCGAATGGGTCTTTAAATGTGGCGCGTATTTATACAGAATCTATAAATGGAACTGCTAGTGATTTTGTCCTAGGGTCTGATCCAATTGGACGAATGGATCAACTTTATTTAAAACAATCAAATGGATTTGTTGGAATTAGAAATTCAAATCCTACTTCTGAATTAGATGTAACTGGAACGGTTAAGGCTACCGCTTTTGCAGGTCCTTTAACAGGTAATGTGACTGGTAATATTACAGGTGATATTACAGGTAATGCAAGTACTGCAACAAAACTGGCTGCAACAAAAAATATTAATGGAGTAGCATTTGATGGTAGTACAGATATTACGATTGCTGCTGATGCGAATACATTGACTGGAACAAGTTTA